>NZ_JBFAYE010000003.1:0-198379 GCF_040681145.1 Actinoplanes sp. NPDC051861 | reverse complement strand
AACGCGCGCGACGTCACGTGTGGAGTTGAGGTGCGCAGGAGGGCCGAACTCCACACGCGACGTGCTACTGCGTCAGGTGTGGAGTTGGGGTGTGGAGGGGGGCCGAACTTCACACGGGAGGGGGGTGGTGGACAGGGTGGCTAGCTGGGTTATGACGTCGTCCGGTGGGGCGTCGGGGTTGAGGTTGCGGGCGGCGGCGGCGTCGAGCGGGGGGACCTCGACGTGGGAGATCAGGGGGTGGAAGGGGCGGTGGTCGACCTCGTCGGCGCCGAACAGTGTCTCGGTCAGCTTCTCGCCGGGGCGCAGGCCTGTGTAGCGAATCGTCACCGGGGCCGGCGCCAGCTGGGCCATCTGCCGCGCCACCTCGGCGATCCGGACCGGTTCGCCCATCTCCAGGACGAGGGCTTCCCCGTCGCGGCCGATGGCGGCGGCCTGGATCACCAGGTGCACCGCTTCCTGAGTTGTCATGAAATATCGACTCACATCGGGGTGAGTCACCGTCACCGGTCCACCCTCGGCGATCTGCGCGCTGAACGTGGTGAACACGGAACCCCGGCTACCCAGCACGTTCCCGAACCGGACCGACAGGAACGTCCCCGGCCGACGACCGGCCGTCCACGCCGTGAGCCTCTCGGTGACGCGCTTCGCGTACCCTAAAACGCTCGTCGGATCCGCCGCTTTATCCGTAGATATGTTGACAAATCGGGAGACGTTGACTGCGGCGTCCAGCACGTTGAGCGTTCCGAGAACGTTCGTCTTCACCGCCTCGCCCGGGAACCGCTGCAGCAGCGCCAGGTGCTTGAGGGCGGCCGCGTGGAACACCACCTCCGGGCGCCGCGCGGAGAAGATCGCCCGGACGTGGGCCGCGTCGCGCAGGTCCGCCAGGATCACCGACGGATCGTCGATGCGGCCGAGCGGGTCGAGCGACAGCTGGACGGCCTGAAGTGCCGTCTCGTCGCGGTCCAGCATCATCAGCTCGGCCGGGTGGAAGTGGTGGATCTGCCGGCACAGCTCCGAGCCTATCGACCCGCCGGCGCCGGTGACCAGGACCCGCTTGCCGGTCAGATATCCGGCGATGGCCCGCAGGTCGGTCTCGATCTGGTGCCGGCCGAGCAGGTCGGTCACCTGCACGTCGCGGATGTCGTCGACCGCCACCGGGTGGTCCATCAGCTCGCTCACCGACGGCACCACCTGGAAGTTGGCCCCGGCCGCGACGGTGCGGTCGCGGATGTCGCGGACCAGTTCGGCGTCGGCGTTGGCGACCGCGAAGACCAGCGTGGTCGCACCGGTCCGGTCCAGCACGGCGGGGATGTCGAGGCGCGAGCCCAGCACGGGCACGCCGGAGAGGTGCAGCCGCCGCTTGTCCGGGTCGTCGTCGATCAGCCCGACCGGGAGGTACCGGCCACCGCGGTCGTGCAGCATCGAGCGGACGAGCAGGGCGCCGGCATGGCCGGCACCGAAGAGCAGGACGGGGGTCGCGGTCCGTGCGTCGGGTCGCTGAGAGCGAGACCAGTGCGAGCGTACGGCGTACCGAACTCCCAACATCAGCAGGAGCGCCACCGCCCCGCCCACGACCGGTGCGCTCGCCGGAACCGGGTGCCGGGACAGCAGCATGTCGACCGCGAGGAGTCCCGCACCGGTGGCCGCGGCGGTGGCGGCGACCGCCCGTACCTCGTCAAAGCTCGCGTACCGGTAACGGCCGCGGTAGAGGTGCCGGGTGTGCCCGACAGCCGCCTGCAGGACCACGGCGAGCAGCACCGCCGCGACCATGCCGGCGATCCGGTCACGGTTGAGTTCGGTGCCGTGACGGGTCAGTACCGCGGCGAACAGCCCGGCCGCCCAGGCGGCGCCGTCCACGACGAGCGGGAGCAGTCGGCGATGGCGCTTCGTGCGCGCTCGCAGGTCGTCCCACGAGACCACCGCAGACCTCCAGACGCCGGTGGCGGCCAGTTTATCAGCGTATTTACAGATAAACGGGACTTTTGGGATTGCGGCACTCGGAGGTGGATGGCGCCATATCGTGGCAATGGCCACGTAACGGGGAGGTCTGCATGGGCCTAGGCGATTATCTCCGTGTCGCCAAGAGACATTGGTGGCTGGTCGCGGCCTCGATCCTCCTCGCGCTCGGCGTCGCTCAGGTGGTGAACATGCGAACCACACCGATGTACGCGGCCCGGGTGATGTTCTTCTTCTCCACCCCGTCCGAGGTGGTCGCCGACCTCTACCCCGGCACGATGTTCTCCACCAGCCGGATGGCCACGTATGCCGAACTGCTCGACAGCGACGAGATCATCACTCCGCTCATCACCGAGGGCGCGGTGAACCTGTCCCCCGACGACCTGCGGGACCGGATCAGCGCCGAGCCCATCGCCGACACGGTGATGCTGCAGGTGATCGCGGAGGACACCACCCGCGACGGCGCGATGGAGCTGGTCACGAACGTCGCCCGGCAGTTCGAGCGGGTGGTCGAGGACCTGGAGATGACGACCGGAGACGAGGAGAACCCGGCGGCACCGGCGGTCCGTGTGGAGATCGTCAACGGCCCCCAGCTGGAGGAGGACCCGGTCGCGCCGAGGCCGCTGGACAACTTCGCCCTGGCGCTGATGGCCGGAGTGATCGTCGGCGCCGGTTCGGCCGTGCTGCGCGAGGTCTCCGACGCCACCGTACGCAACGCCGACGCCCTCCAGGCCCTGGCGTGCGCACCGGTCCTGGCCCGGGTGCCGGCCGACCGCCGCGCGCCGACCGGGCCCGGCCCGTTCGTCTCGGAGAGCCGCTCCGCCCGCACCGAGGCGCTGCGCCAGGTCCGCACGCTGCTGCAGTCCGCCGCGGCCGGCGCCTCGCTGAAGACCCTCGCGGTGACCAGCGCCGTTCCCGGCGAGGGCCGCTCGGCGACGGCGTGCAGCCTGGCCCTGCTGTTCGCCGAGACCGGCCGGCGGGTCCTGGTCGTCGACGCCGAACTGCGGCACCCGAGGCTGGCTACCTTCCTGGGGCGGGAGAGCTCCGCCGGTCTGAGCACCGTGCTGACCGGCACCGCCACCGTCGACGAGGTGATCCAGCCGTGGGGCGCCGGCCTGTGGCTGCTGGCCGGAGGTCATCCCCCGCCCAACCCGAGCGAGCTGCTCAGCTCGCCGCGAATGACCGAGGTGGTGGACGAGGTCCGCCGCCGCTTCGACGTGGTCATCTTCGACTGCCCGCCGCTGCTGCCGGTCACCGACGGCGAGGTGGTCGCGGCCCGCGCCGACGGCGTCCTGCTGGTCGTCCGGTTCAGCCGGACCACCGGTGTGCAGGTCACCGCCGCCGTGCGCGCGCTGAACGGGGTCAACGCGACGCTGCTCGGCTGCGTGCTGAACATGGTCCCGCGCAAGGGCGCCGAGGCGTCGCACTTCGACGAGTACGTCTCCCCCAGGACCCCGGCGCAGCGCCGCCCGGGCTTCAAGCCGAAGTGGTGGTCCCGTGAGCTGATCGGAGCAGCGTGGTGAACACCGAGCGGAAGACCGCGCCGGGCGCGCTGCAGACCGAGGCCGAGCGGCGAGTTCCGGGTGCCATCGCGGAGATCTTCTCCGGGAGTACGGACGACCTGCCCACGAGGTTGGCGAACATGGCCCGGTACGCCCGCCGAGCCCAGGTGACCAGGTTCGCCGCTCTCTACGAGCTGTTCAAGCTGGCCCTGCCGGTGAAGGGCTCGATCGTCGAGTGCGGCGTGTTCCGCGGCGCCAGTTTCATGACGTTCGCGCAGCTCAGCGCGGCCCTGGAGCCGACCAACCTGACCCGGCGGATCTACGGCTTCGACTCGTTCGGCGGCTTCCCCTCGGTCACCGGCCGGGACCGCCCGGAGTCCACCGAGGTGCGCGCCGGCGACCTGGCCTCGGACAGCTACGACGAGCTGACCCGGCTGCTGGAGGTCTACGACACCGACCGCTTCCTCGGCCACCTGCCCAAGGCCCGGCTGATCCGGGGCGACGTCACCGAGACCGTCCCGAAGTTCGTGGCCGACCACCCGCACCTGGTGATCAGCCTGCTCTTCCTCGACCTCGACCTGTACGAGCCGACCGCCGTCGCGCTGCGCCACCTGCTGCCCCGGCTGCCGCGCGGTGCGGTGCTCGCCTTCGACGAACTCGACAACCCGCTCTGGCCCGGCGAGACGTCCGCCGTCCTGGACGAGGTGGGCCTGAACAACCTGAGCCTGCGGCGGTTCGAGTTCGACCCGTACATCGGATACGCGGTGATGTGACGTGGAGACCGCGTCGGAGTCGACCGCGCGTGCCGTACGCGCCCACGTCCTGCGGATGACCAGCAGCGGCCGCAGCTCACACGTCGGCTCCGCGCTCTCCTGCGCCGACGTGCTCGCCGTCCTCTACACCGGCGTGCTGAGGGTCGACCCGGCCGATCCGCGGTGGCCCGACCGGGACCGCTTCGTCATGAGCAAGGGTCACGCCGGCGCCGCCCTGTACGCGGTCCTCGCCGAGCGCGGCTTCTTCGACGAGGCGGTGCTGCACCGGCACTACCAGAACGGCTCCTACCTGTCCGGGCACGTCAGCCACGTCGGGATACCGGGTGTCGAGTTCTCCACCGGGTCGCTCGGGCACGGCCTGCCGGTCGGCGCGGGGATGGCCTGGCGCGCCCGGCAGACCGGCCGGCCGTGGCGCACGTACGTGCTGCTCGGCGACGGCGAGTGCGACGAGGGCAGCGTCTGGGAGGCGGCCATGTTCGCCGGGCACCACGAGCTGGCCGGCCTGGTCGCGGTCGTCGACTGGAACAACATGCAGTCGCTCGGCACCTGCGAGGAGACGCTGCGCCTCGAGCCGTTCGCGGACAAGTGGCGCTCGTTCGGCTGGGACGTCGCCGAGGTGGACGGCCACGACCACGGCGCGCTGACCGGCGCCCTCGACGTTCCGCGCGGCGCCGAACCCGGCAAGCCCCGCTGTGTGCTCGCGCGGACGGTCAAGGGCAAGGGCGTCTCGTTCATGGAGAACCGGGTGCTCTGGCACTACCGGCCGCCGTCGGCCGAGGAGTTGGAGCGGGCCCTGGAGGAGGTGGGCGCGCGATGAGGAACCGCTTCTTCGCCGGGCTGCTGACCGCCGCCCTGGTCGATCCCGACCTGGTGCTGATCACCGCCGATCTGGGGTTCGGCGCGGTGGACGAGTTCGTCGCGGCCCGGCCGGGGCAGTTCCTCAATGCCGGGGTGGCCGAGCAGAACATGGCCGGGCTGGCGGCCGGTATCGCGCTCGGCGGCGCCCGGGTCTTCACGTACTCGATCGCGAACTTCCCCACGCTGCGCTGCCTGGAGCAGATCCGCAACGACATCTGCTACCACCGGGCCGACGTGACGGTGGTGGCGGTCGGCGGCGGGCTGGCGTACGGGGCCCTCGGCATGTCGCACCACGCCACCGAGGATCTGGCCGTCATGCGGGCCCTGCCCGGGATGGCGGTCGCGGCGCCCGGCGACCCGGCCGAGACCGCCGCGGTGCTCGACGACCTGCTGACCGCCGGCGGCCCGGCGTATCTGCGGCTGGGCAAGACCGGTGAGCCGGCCGTGCACGCCGCGGCCGTGCACGCGCCGCGCGGCACGTCGATCCCGCTGGGCGAGGGCGGCGAGGTCCTGCTCTGCAGCACCGGCGCGATCCTCGACGTGACCTGCCGGGCCGCCGAGCTGCTGGGCCGCGACGGGATCCGGGCCGACGTGCGCTCGTTCCCCTGGCTGGACCCGTTCGACACGGCCGCGATCCGGGAGGCGGCGACCCGGTACGCGGCGATCGCGACGGTCGAGGAGCACTCGATCGTCGGCGGGCTGGGCAGCGCCGTGGCCGAGGTCCTGGCCGAGGCCGCCGCGGCCGTCCCGCTGATCCGGATCGCGCTGCCGGCCCAGTCGTCGTCGGTCGTCGGGGACCAGGACTACCTGCGCGGCGCCTTCGGCCTCGACCCCGAATCGATCAGCCGGCGCATCAGTACTCATCTGCAGGAACGACAAACCCGGCTGGAGGCACACCGTGGACTGGCGAGTCAGGTTCGTTGACTATCCCGAGCAGTGGCAGCGGCAGCGGCCCGAGCTTCTGCCGATCATCGAGGACACCATCGCCCGCGGCGACCTCATGCTGCGGCAGCAGCTGCGCGACTTCGAGGAGCACCTGGCCCGGTTCACCGGCTCGGCCCGCGCGGTCGGGGTGAGCAACTGCACCGACGGGCTGCGGCTGCTGGCGCACGCCCTGGACGTCGGGCCGGGCGACGAGGTGGTGACCGTGGCGCACACCTTCATCGCGACGATCTCGCCGTTCGTGCTGCGCGGCGCCACCCCGGTCCTCGTCGACATCGGCGACGACCACCTGATGGACACCGGGCAGCTCGCCGAGCGGGTCACCGACCGCACCCGGGTGATCATCCCGGTGCACCTGAACGGCCGGACCGTCGACATGGCCGAGGTGACCAAGGTGGCCGACCACGCCGGCGCGGTGGTCGTGGAGGACGCCGCGCAGGCTCTCGGCGCCACCGTCGACGGGCAGACCGCCGGTACGTTCGGCCTGGCCAGCACGTACTCGTTCTACCCGGCGAAGCTGCTCGGCGCGCTCGGCGACGCGGGCGCGGTGCTGACCGGCGACGAGGAGCTCGCCGAGCGGCTGATGCGGCTGCGCGACCACGGCCGGGTCGGCAAGGCGGAGATCGACGGCTGGGGCTACAACTGCCGGCTCGACAACCTGCAGGCCGCGATCCTGGACTGGCGGCTCGCTCAGCTGCCGGGCTGGATCGAGCGCCGCCGGCACCTCGCCCGGATGTACGACGAACGGCTCCACGACGTGCCCGGCCTCGAGATCCCGGTCGGGCCGGACTCGGACAGCCGCCGCCGCGACGTGTTCCAGAACTACCCGGTCACCACCGACGCCCGGGACCGGCTCGTCGAGCACCTGAACGCGGACGGCGTCGAGGTGCTGATCTCCTGGCCGGTGCCGCTGCACCACCAGCGCGGCCTGGACCTTTCGCACTGGAGCCTGCCACGCACCGAGGCGCTGTGCCGCCGGGTGCTCTCGCTGCCGATGCACCCCGAGCTGGAGGACTGGCAGGTCGAGCACGTGTCGGACAGCGTCCGCCGGTTCTTCGGTGCCTGAGGAGGACGCCGTGGAACTGCCCTTCCTGACCGTCGTGATCCCCTGCTGGAACGAGGCCCGCTTCATCGAGGGCTTCCTCGACTCGGTGCTCGGCAACACCTATCCGGCGGACCGGATGGAAGTGCTGCTCGTGGACGGGATGAGCGCAGACGGCACCCGGGAGATCGCCCGGCACCACGCGATCCGCGACCCCCGGCTGCGCCTGATCGACAACCCCGGTCACAGCAAGCCGGCCGCGCTGAACCGGGGCATCCGGGTCGCCAAGGGCGACGTGATCATCCGGCTCGACGTGCACGCCGAGTACCCGCCGGACTACCTGGAACGCTGCGTCCGCGCGCTGGTGGAGAACCCGGGCGCGGACAACGTGGGCGGGGTGCGGCTGTCCCGGGCACGCGACGACACCCTGCTGGGCCGGGCCATCGCGCACTCCACGACGAGCGTCTTCGGTGCCGGCAACTCGAAGTACCGGACCGGCGCGGCCGGGCCGCAGTGGGTCGACACGGTCTTCGGCGGCTGCTACCGGCGGTCGGTCTTCGAGCGGATCGGCCTCTTCGACGAGCACCTCACCCGCGCGCAGGACCGCGAGTTCAACCAGCGGCTGCGCCGGGCGGGCGGCCAGATCCTGCTGGTACCCGAGATCACCTGCACCTACTACGCGCGCAGCGACTTCCGGGAGTTCTGCTCGTGGACCGTCGAGGCGGGGTACTGGCCGTTCAAGGCGAGCCGGTCGGTCGGGCGGTGGATCGGCTCGTGGCGCAACGTCGTGCCGATGGGGTTCGTGCTGTCCGTGGCGACGGGCGCGGCGCTGTCGCCGGTGAGCCGGACGGCACGCCGGGCAACGGCGGGAGTGCTTTGCGCGTACGCAATCTCCGCTCTTGCCTTCAGCATGCGCACCGCGCGGCAGCAGCGTGACCCGGGCCTGATGCTCGCGTTGCCCGCGGTCTTCCTCACCACGCACGTGCTCTACGGCGCCGGATCGATCCGCGCCCTGCTGGAGAGGCAACGATGAACGAGGTCCTGCACTACTACCGCGGGCGGGTCGCCCTGCACGCGATCCTCGAGGGACTCGGCGTGCGGCCCGGCGACGAGGTCGTGGTGCAGGCCTACACGTGCGCCGCCGTCGTGGAACCGCTGATGCGCCTCGGGGTGCGGCCGGTGTACGCCGACATCGACCGGGAGACGTTCGGGCCGGACCCGGACCGGATCCGCGACGCGGTCACCGCGCGCACCCGGGCCGTGATCGTGCAGCACACGTTCGGCATCCCGGCGCCGCTGGACCGGATGCCGGGCGGCGTGCCGATCATCGAGGACCGCGCGCACCTGACCGCCGGAACCGTCGACGACGAGCGCAGTGTCGCCGCGTTCTACTCCTACGAGTGGGGCAAACCGGTGGTGGCCGGCGTCGGCGGGACGGCGGTGGTGCACGATCCGGGGCTGGCCGCGGAGATGCGCATCCGCTACGACCGGCTCGCCTCGCCGCCGCCGAAGCGTGAGGCGCTGATGACCGCGGAGTACCTGGCGTTCCGGCTGGCGGCGGGCACCGGCCTCGTCTGGCGGCTGCGCTCGCTCTACCGGCGGCTGGCCGGGATGGGCGTGGTGGTCGGCTCCTACGCACCGGATCCCTCGACCAGCCCGGAGTACGGCTGGCGGATGAGCCGGACCGTGCGGTGGCGGCTGCCGGCCCGGATCGCGGCGAGCCGGGACGAGATCGCGCTTCGTCGCCGGGTGGCGGCCGCCTATCACACCGAGCTGACCCGCCGGGGTGTCCAGCACGCCGCCGCTGACCTGCCGCTTCGTATCCCGGTGGTGGTCGCGGACAAGGAGCGGACGCTGCGGGAGGCGGCCGCGGCGGGTATCGAGCTGGGCGACTGGTTCGTGTCTCCCGTACATCCTCTGCGCGGGACCGACCTGGCAGCCGCCGGGTATGTCACCGGGTCGTGCCCGGTTGCCGAGTGGGCGGCTGAACATGTGGTCACGCTGCCGGTGCGGGCGACCACGCCCCTTCCCGACATCTTCCGGAACACCCGCTTCATCGAGCTTCGGGCGGCCGTCCATGCCTGAGCAATTCCGCATCGTCGGCCGGCCGTTCACCCGGGCCCAGGTCGCGGCCGTCGCACACCTGCACGCCACCGAGGTCCCGGACGGTTTCCTGTCGTCCCTGGGAGAACCGGTCCTGCGGCTGCTCTACCGGCATCTCGCCACCAGCCGGCTCGGCGTCCTCTACGTCGCCGAAGCCGTCCCGACCGGCGAGCCCCTGGGCTACATCTGCGGCTCACCGGACACCTCCGCGCTGTTCAAGGAGTTCGTGACCCGGCGCTGGCCGCTCGCGGTGCCGCTGCTCATCCCCCGGATGCTGAACCCGAGACGGGCGTTCCGCCTGCTGGAGACGGTCCTCTATCCCACCGGGCCGGCGCACGGACTGCCCCGGGCGGAGATCATCAACTTCGTGGTGGTGCCGTCGCTGCGCGGCCGGGGCGTCGCCGGGAAGCTCTTCACGCATCTCATGCACTGGTTCTCCGAGCACGGCGAGAGCACGGTCAAGGTCGTCACCGGCGAACAGCAGCAGCGCGCGCACGGCTTCTACGAGAAATCCGGGGCCGTCCTGCGCGGCCGGACCTCGATACACCGGGGCGCCCGGTCGCGCGTCTACGTCTACCCGATCTGCCCACCGGGACGATCTTCGCTGGCTACGCTGCGAGGATGACGGCACGCTACGAAGTGCTCAAACGCGCGATGGACATCGCCGTCGCGGCGGTCGCGATCACCGCGGCGAGCCCGGCCGCTGCCGTCGTCGCGTGGCGGATCAAGCGGGAGGACGGCGGGCCGGTCCTCTACCGGGGCACCCGCGTCGGCAGGTACGGCCGCCCGTTCCCGATGCTCAAGTTCCGCAGCATGGTGGTGGACGCGGCGCGACTCGGCGGGCCGTCGACCGCCGACGACGATCCGCGGCTCACGCGTACCGGGCGGTTCCTGCGCCGGTGGAAGCTGGACGAGCTGCCGCAGCTGGTCAACGTCCTCGCCGGGGACATGAGCCTGGTCGGGCCTCGGCCACAGGTCGCCTCCGACGTGCGGCGCTATTCCTCGGACGAGATGCGGCTGCTCGACGTACGGCCCGGGATCACCGACTGGTCGTCGATCGTCTTCGCCGACGAGGGCGCGATCCTGGCCGGGCACGACGACGTCGATCGCGCGTACGACGAGCTGATCCGGCCCGGGAAGATCGCACTCGGGCTCGCCTATGTGGAGCGCCGCGGCATGCGCACCGATCTGGAGATCCTGGGGCTCACCGCGCTCGCCCTGCTCGGCTACCGGCGCGTGCCGGACCTGCTGCACCGCGTGGTACCCCTCGACCTGGCGAATGTCCGGCGGTGACCGGCGGACATTCGGGTCGCTGCTGCGGAACGTCCCGGCCGCCGTCCGGCGCGACTACGCCGGAACGCTGCTGGCGCAATGGTTCGTGCTGGGTTCCGGTCTCTACCTCTTCCACCTGGTCGCGCGGCGGGGCAGCGTCGACGGGTTCGCGTACTACCAGATCGCCCGCGGGGTGGTGAGCAGCTTCCAGCCGCTGGTCACCGTGGGGTTGGGGCAGGCTCTGCAGCGCTATCTGCCGCGTACCCATGAGGGCACCGAAAGCCTCGCCCGCCGCACCTTCCTCGCCCAGGCCGGGGTGACCGCGGTGTTCGTCCTGGCCGGCGTCGCACTCAGCCCGTGGCTGGCCAGACTGCTCGGCCTCAGCGGTTACGGCGCGGTCGGCGCGGTGCTGGTCATGCTCACCGGCAACTGCCTCTGCACGCTCGCCGCCGCCGCACTGCGCGGCACACACCAGGTCGCGCGCTCCAACACGATCTCGGCGGTCGGCCTGGGCCTCATCCCGATCATCGCGTTCCCGCTCGCCGATCGGATCGATGACTTCCTCATCATGCAGGGCGCGGGCACGGCGATGGTCGCGGTCTGGGGCGCGGCAACGGTCCGCCGGCAGAGGCCGGCCAAGCCGGCGCCACACCAGACCTCAGAGCCCACCCTGCGCACCCTTTTTTCGTACGGTGTACGCAGGCTACCGGGAGACATGGCGCTGCCCGCGCTCTTCACCTACCCCACGTTCGCCGTCGCCGCCGCCCGGCCCGGCGGCCCCGACGCGGGATACGCCGGCTTCGCCACCTCGGCCGTCACCCTGATCTGCTCGTTCTTCGGGATGCTCACGCCGGTGCTGCTGCCCCGGCTCAGCCGCCTGTTCCACCGGCCCGGCGAGGACGGCGCCACACTGCGGATGCTCACCGTGCTGCCGTTCTTCGCCGCCGCCCTGGCCACCGCGGCGGCGGCGCTGTTCGCCCTGGCGGCGCCGGTCCTGGTCCGCGGCTTCCTGGGACCGGAGTTCACGGAGGCGACCGGCGTGCTGCGCGTGGGCGTGCTGGCCGCGATACCCCTCGCGGTGTTCTACGCCGCCCGGCCGACGCTGGACGCGCTGCTCGACACCCCGGTGGTCAGCCGGGTGCTGCTCGGCTGCCTCGCCGCGCAGGTGCTGTTCACCCACCTGCTGTCCCTGGTGGTGGCCACCGCCTATGCGGCGGTGCTCGCCCTCGGCGCCGCCGCGGTGATCCTCGGGGTGTGCTCGGAGCGGCTGGTCGCCCGCGCCCTCCGCCCGTCACAGCCATGACCACGCTCTCCTCGGAGCCCGCCCGGCCCGGCCTCGTGGTCGTCGTGGCGTTCATCGCGGCGCTGGCCGGCCGGTTCACCCTGACCCGCCTCGGCCTCGAGGTGCCGCTGCTCAACGACGTCCGGGTGGTGCTGTTCCTGGGTGTCCTGCTCTGCCTGCTGCTGGAGGCGCACCGGATCGGCCCGCGGGCGGCCGCCGGCGGCTACTGCGTGCTGCCGGTCGTCGGCCTGCACGGATACCAGGTGCTGTCCGCGACGTGGGCACCGCCCGGCGCGATCGTCGGGCCGATGATCGGCGACCTGGCGGCGGTCGTGTTCCTCGTCGTCGTCTACTACACGCTCGCCAAGTGGGACCGGGACCATGTCACCCGGATCACCCTGTACTGCTTCCACGCGGCGGCCTGGGTGTACTTCCTGGCCGCCTCGACCGGGCGCGGGCACGCACCCGGCGGCCGGTGGGCGGCACTCGGCGGCGGTCCCAACGTCTTCGTCCGCGTCATGATGCTGGGCGTCATCACGTCGCTGTACCTCTACGTCCGCAGCGGCTCGCGCCTGCGCTGGCTGGTGCCGATGCCGTGCTTCATGTTCGGCGCGATCGCATCCGGCTCCCGGGGCGGCATGGCGGCCCTGGCCATCACCGTGTTCATCGCGCTCGTGGCCATCCGGCCGAAGCCCCGCTGGGACGCCCTCGCCAAGCCCCTCGGCGTCCTCACCGTGCTGTCCCTGGTCCTGGCCGTCACCGCCGGCCCGACGATCGCCTCGTTCGTCCAGTCCCGCTTCGTGGAGGCCACCGTCGGACAGGGCTACACGTCCGACCGCGACGTGCTCTTCGCCTGGGCGCTGCGGCTGTTCTGGCAGCGGCCGCTGCTGGGCACCGGCATCAACGGCTTCCACGCCATCGCGAACCTGGGCGAGGGCGAGCGGTACGTCCACAACCTGCCGCTGTCGGTGGCGGCCGAGGGCGGGTTCGTGGGACTGACGTTCCTGGGACTGGCGTGGTTCGGGCTGTGGCACGCGTACTCCCGCGCACCCCGCAGGGAGCGGAGCCCCGAGGCCCGGGCGGCGGCCTACTGCGGAATCTTCATCGGCGCGACATGTCTGTTCTCCGGCGACTACTTCGACGCCCGCCTGATGTGGATCCTGCTGGTGCTGGCCGCGGTACGCCCGGCACCGCCGGCGGGTGCGCCGGCCGAGGGTAGGATCGCCTATCCGTGGAGCCGAGTACCGACCTGATCGAAGTCCCGTCCGGCACGGTGGTCCTCAATGATCGCCGCACGTCCCGCCAGTGGTCCGTCCCGGTGTCCACGTTCCGTCTCTCCCCCACCCATGTGACGCAGTCCCTCTATGCCGCGGTCACCGGTTCATCGCCGAGCACCGCGCCCGGCGCGGAACTGCCGGTGGAGACCGTCTCCTGGTCCGACGCTGTCCGGTTCTGCAACACGCTCTCCGCGAACGAGGGGCTGACGCCCGCCTATCGGATCGGTTCCGCGTCGGACGTGGTGTGGGACCGGGACGCGGACGGGTACCGGCTGCCGGCCGAGGCGGAGTGGGAACACGCCTGCCGGGCCGGTACCGACGGGCCCCGCTACGGCGCGCTCGGGGACATCGCCTGGTACCGGGACAACTCCGGCGAGCGGATCCACGAGGTGGGCGGGAAAGCGGCCAACGGGTGGGGCTTCCACGACATGCTCGGGAACGCCTGGGACTGGTGCTGGGACGTGTACGACGCGGAGGTCTACGGGGACTACCGGGTTCTGCGCGGCGGTGGCTGGTTCGACGAGCACTGGAGCTGCCGGGCCTCGGTGCGGCGGCGCAGTCACCCCGACCTCCGCATCGAGGACGTCAGCTTCCGGCTGGCGCGAAACGCCTAGGACACCCCGACTCGGCTTCGCCGGGTGCCGCTCACGGCCACGGCCATCGCGACGGCGCCCAGGAGGCCCGCGAGCGGGGCGAACGCGAAGCCCGTACGCATGCTCTGGGAAACCAACGGCCCGGTCAGGGCGGCACCCAGAGCACTGCCCACCGTGAACGCCGTGATGATCCAGGCGAAGGCCTCCACCGCCGTGCCGGGTGGCGTCATCCGGTCGGCCGCCAGGAACACGGCCGTGAGCAGCGGCGGGAGCGACAGCCCGCTGATCGCCAGCAGCACGCCCATGGCCACCGGACCCGGCACCAGCAGCAGCGGCACGAACCCGAGAGCCAGCGCGCCGGCCAGCAGCGGCAACCGGGCCGGGCCGCCGGGCTTCACCCGCGTGTAGAGCAGGCCGCTGACCAGCGCGCCGGTGGCCTGCGCGGCCAGCAGCCAGCCGCTCAGCGAACGATCACCGGCGGCCTCGGCGTAGCCGGTCACCACCACCGGCAGGCTGCCGATCGCCGCGCCCGCGCAGAGCACGCCGGTCAGGATCACGACGAAACGGCCCACCCGCAGCGGGCCCGCCCAGTGGCGCTCACCGGCGACACCGCGCCACCGCAGCACGACCCCGGCGGAGGCGAAGACGGCGACGCCGGCCAGCTGGAGGACGGCCGAGGTGATCAGTCCGGCCTGCGGTCCGGCGAGGCCGACGGCCGCCAGGGTGACCAGCGGGCCGGTCACGAAGATGACCTCCTGGAGGGCGATGTCCAGGGAGTAGGCGGCGGAGACCACGGACGGTGGCACGAGGTCGGGCCAGAGGGCGCGGAGGCAGGCCTCCAGCGGTGGGGTGCCCAGGCCGGCGAGGGCGGCGCCGATCAGGGTGGCCGGGAGGTCGTGTGATCCGAACGCCACCGCGATGAAGCCGGCGGCGGAGAGCAGGGCCGAGGACCACAGAACCGGCGGTTGGCGCCGGCGGTCGACGACCCGGGCGAGCAGGGGCGCGCTGACCGCCATGCCCGCGGTGTAGACGGCGACGACGAGACCGGCGAGCGCCAGGCTGAACTGTTCACGGGCGAAGAGCAGCAGGGCGAGCGGGGCGGCGGCCATCGGGAGACGGCCGATCTGGCTGGAGAGCAGAAGGCGGATTGCGTACGGGGCACGCAGCACTGTGGCGGCGGAGGGCATGGGACATCGCTCCCGGAGGACGAAGGGATCTGACCGGCGAGGCGTGTCGCGGGTCAGGGAGCGAAGTCGGCCCGATCGTGATCGTTGCCGTACAGCGGCAGGGCAGGCGTGATCCACTGAGCGAAGGCAGCGGCCGGGATCACGCCGGAACCCTAACTCAAAGACGCCGCATGACGCACACGACCCGACCCAGCACGGTCGCGTCGTCGCCGGGAATGACCTGGTAGAGCGGGTTGCGCGGCACGAGCTCGACCCGGCCGGAGCGGCGGCGCAGCACCTTGACGGTCGCCTCGCCGTCGATCATCGCGGCCACGATGTCACCGTTCTCGGCGACCGGCTGGCGGCGCACCACCACGACGTCACCGTCGCAGATCGCGGCGTCGATCATCGAGTCGCCCTTGACGTTGAGCGCGAAGAACGTGCCGTGCCCGACCATCTCCCGGGCCACGGTCAGGTGATCCGTCACGTTCTCCTCGGCGAGGATCGGCGTGCCGGCCGCGATGTCACCGAGAACCGGGACGGTCACCGTCGCCGGGGCGGACCGCTCCCGCACGTCGACGGCCCGGGACTCGTTCGGCTTGCGGCGCAGCAGGCCGAGCCGCTCCAGCACCTTCAGGTGGTGCGAGACCGAGGACGGCGAGACGAGGCCGACGGCGGCGCCGATCTCCCGGACGGTCGGTGGGTAGCCGCGGTCACGGACCGAGTCACGGATCACGGCGAGGATGCGCTCCTGCCTCGCGGTGACGGGACGGGACGGACCCTCACCGCTGTCGATACTCATGGAGCGGACCTTACCCTACGTTTCGATCAAATGTACTAATCGCGACGAGAAACCGCACGTTCGGGGGATCGCCCGTAGAGACCGTCGACGGATTGCCGCACCCCTGTTTCCGCTGGTGAACTCGTCCGATGCCGACCATCTGGGAGTACGCCGAGCTGATCGCCGCCGGCGACACCGGCCGGTGGCAGGCCGCCACCCGCCGGGCCGCGATCCTGCTCGCGCCCACCCACCCGGTCCTCGACCTGCCGCACGGCATGCCCGTTCATCAGGTGCTCGTACAGACCACGGCACTGATCGTTCACGGACTCGGGCGGCTGCCGGGCCGCATCGTCACGGCGCGGGAACTGGCGGCGTGGGTGGCGGATCACGCGGTACCGCCGGACCCGGATCTGGCGGGGCCGCGGTCACTCGCGCCCGCCGCGACCTCCGATCGTGATCGTCACATGCGGGAGATCGTGCGGGCGGTGCGGCGCCAGCAGGAGGGGTTGGCGGGGTTGCTGCGGGCGGCCGGCCACCAGGTGCCGGACCCTGGAACGCGGTCGCTGGACCGGCACTCGGCTGATCCTGTCGTGCGGCAGTGGCACGACCTCGCGGACGTGGACGAGAGCAGTCCGTTTCCGCTGCTGTGCCTGGGCGTGGCCGCGATGGCCGACACCTTCGGCCCGGCGATCATCTGAGCCTTTCAGCCCGGTGACGGCGGGGTCAGCGTGGGCATGGTGCGGATGGCCGGGGTGAGGGTGGCGGCCAGGGCGGCGGCGAGCATGACGGCGGCGAGGGCCCAGACAGAGGCGGTCGGGCCGACGGCGGTCAGCAGGTAGCCCGCACCGAGGGAGGCGATCGGCATCACGCCCCAGGTCAGGGTCTGGCCGGCGCTCATCACGCGGCCGAGCAGCTCGTTGGGGACCACGACGCTGGCGTAGGTGAGGATGACGACGTTCCACAGCGGGCCGACGAAGGCGCAGGCGGCACCGATCGCTCCGATCTGGAACGGGTTCGTGGTGAACGCCAGCAGCGGCAGCAGCGCGGCCCAGACCCAGTTGATCCCGATGATGATCGTCCTGGCGGAGAGGACACGGTGCAGGCGCGTGGCCGCCAGGGCTCCGAGCAGGCCGCCGACGCTGTAGACACCGAGCATCAGCCCGATCGTTGCGGAACCGGCACCCTGCTCACCCGCCAGCACGACGATGACCAGGACGAGAGCTTGGAAGACCAGGTTGCTCGCGGCCAGGAGGAGGACGGCAGCGCGTACGAAAGAATGCCGCCACACCCACCGCAACCCGGTCGCCGCGGCCCGCCACAGCGGTTCGGTCCCGGCCGGCTGTTCCTGCAGATCCTTGCGGACGAACAGCAGCGCGCACCCGGCGATCAGGTAGGACACGCCGTCGGCGAGGAACGGCAGCGCCCGGTCCACCCCGAACATCAGCCCGCCGGCCGGTGGCCCGGCCAGCGCCGCACCCCGGGCGCGCGCCTCGTTGTGGGCGATCGCCGTGGGCAGCACGGCGACCGGCACGATCCGGGGCAGCGCCGCCCGCTCGGCGAGGCCGAAGAACACGAAGCAGAGCCCCTGCACAAAGGCGACCAGGCACAGCTGAGTGATCCCGAGCAGCCCGGTCCAGAGCCCGATCGGCACGGTCAGCAGCGTCAGCCCGGCGACGATCTCGGCCACGACCATGATGCGGCGGCGGTTCCAGCGGTCGACGAGCGGACCGGCCGGGAGGTTGGCGATCAGGTGCGGCAGCGTGCCGGCCGCACCGACCAGCCCGGCGTCGGCGGGCGAACCGGTCATGGAGAGCACCAGCAGCGGCATCGCGGTCCCGCTGATCGCCGCGCCCAGATTGGAGACGACCTGGCCACCCCAGAGAAGGGTGAAGTCCCGATTCCGCCAGAGCGACAGCCCCGCCGGGCGCGTTTCAGCATGACCGCCGGGGATCGGGGCGCCGGCAGCCTCTCTCGCCGCGGTCATGACGGCGTCGGGAAGGCGTGGAAGACGACGGTGATGTGGCGGCTGTCGCCGGGCGTGGTTTGCGGGTCGCGGTCCCAGCGTTTGAGCAACGCCATGTACTCCTCGCCGAACTGCGCCAGTTCCTCGGCGGTCAGCGTGGTGGCGCCGAACGAGTGCATCGCGGCGGTGGCGAAATCGCCGTAGGAGGCGCGGTCGGCGAGGTAGCCGACGAGGTCGCGTTCGGAGCGTTCCAGCCACTGCCTGCCGATCGCCTCGGCCGCGGCGGCGACGTCGGAGTCCTCGGTCCCCCTCGGTAGCCGGATGTCCTGCAGGACCGCCTTCCAGTAGCGGCGGCGCCCGGCCGAGCGGTCCCGGTCCTCCTCGATGAAGCCGTACCGCTCGAGCTGCCGCAGGTGGTAGCTCGTCGCACCACGATCGGCGCCGAGCTCACCGGCCAGGTCGGCGGAGGTGGCCGGGCCGCGGCGCTGCAGGCGGTTCAGCATCTGCTGACGGAGGGGGTGTGCGAGCGCTTTGAGCGCGTCGATGTCGGTCAGGTGGCGAGGTTCGGATCCCGGCATGATTGAGAAGGTATCTTTGCAAAGAGTTCTTCTCAACCCCTTCAGTGCACGAAGAGCAGGAACAGGCCGGCCCAGGTGCACGTGATCATGAAGAGGACGAGCGGCAGTTCGTCTGCCAGGACGGCTAGCGGCGGCCGGCTCGGATCGGCGGCGAGGGCACGGTCGTGTGCGACGACGACGCCGATGGCATGCCCGATCAGGATCAGGGCGATCTGGATGCCGGCGATCAGTTCGGGAGCCGGGGCGACGGTCCAGGTCGCGCCGGTGGCGAGGCCCCACTGCTGGACCAGCAGGAGGGCGCCCCGCGGGGCCTCCACCAGCAGCAGGGACAGGTAGTGGGCGAGGGTGTACGCGACGGCGATCGGGATCAGGGAGGCGGTCACGTCAAGACGGCCTGACGTCCATCGCACGGCCAGCAGGACCAGGGCACAGAGCGCTACGAGACCCGCGGTCCGGAGCGGCATGCCGGTCCACCAGGGTGCGGTGGCGGCGCTGTCGAAGACCGTGGAACCCCACCACACGGCCAGGAACGCGGCCGGTCCGGCGCCGGCGGGCAGGGGTGCGACCAGGCCGGAGAGCGGGGTACGCCAGTGAAGCGGGCTCAGGCGGCCGGCCAGCTCGGAGTAGACCTCGAAGCAGTCGGCTCGGGCGAACCACTCGTCGCCTCGGACGGCGGCCATGGCGAGGTGCGTCACCGCGTACGATAAAAGGAATAAACCGACCGCAACCGGATCGCCGTGATGGGGCACCGCCAGCTCGAACCAGACGAAGAGCAGGAGAAACGCGGCGGCCGGCCACGTCCCGGCGCCGCGGCCGGGTGGTAGCGGGCGCAGGCCGCGCGGGGGCAGGCGCAGCAGGTCGAAGAGGGTCCGCAGCGGGTTGATCGGGCGCCAGACGGGACCGAGGACCACACTGATCGGAATCAGTCCTACCCAGAGCCAGACGAAGAGCGCGTGGGCGGCGGGGTTGCCGGTTCGCGTGCCGATGATCGCGTTGCCGGTGAGGTAGAGGGCGAGCGCGAGCATCGGCAGGCGCAGCCATCGGAGGTTGGGCAGATCCCGTGGTGGTGTGGGGTGCAAGCGAGGTTTGCGCCACCAGAAGGCCGAGATCAGGAAGGACAGGACGACGGTTGCGGCTCCGGCCTGCAGGACCAGGTCCAGTGGTAGGGGCAGGTCGGTGGAGGTGCCTACGCCGTGTGCCAGAACGGTCACGGGGTCTCGGCTCGATTCGTCACGCCGGTTTCGGTCCGCTTATCGGCCAGACGCCGGAGCACGTTGGCGCCCGCCGCGGCGACGCCCGCACCGAGGCCGAGGGCCAGGACGACGAGCACGCGCTCGAGGACGGCCGGGCCGGCGAACGGCAGCACGGCGCGATGGAACGAGGTCACATCCGGCAGGACGAAGACCGCGGTGAGGGCGGCGCCGGCGCAGACCGCGAGTACGCCGGCGGGGCGGCCCCGCAGCGCGGTGATCGCGCCGCCGATCAGGAGCGGCCAGGCCAGGAGGTTGATCCCGGCGGCGCTGAGGAAGGTCCCGGGAAGGGGCGCCGACTCGACCGCGAGGGTCGATCCGAGCACGTGACTGATCGAGGCGATGGCGGCCATCGAGCCGGCACCGGCCAGCAGCAGGTCGGCGCGGGCGAGCCGGCGGGCCGGCAGGAGCAGGGCGATCAGGGTGAGCGCGGTCGCCGCCCACCAGAGAGGCGCGAGCGGTGGATCCTCGCCGGTCAGCGTGCCGGTGACGGTGACCGGCGTTCCGTTCGCGTCCAGCAGGACGGTCCACTCCAGGGTCTCGCCGGCGCGAACCGCCCGGCCGTCCGGCGTGGCCCGCTCATCGATCCAGATCAGCTCCTCACCGGCCGCGACAGTACTCCCGCCGGCGGTGACGGTGACCGGGGCGCCGGTGCCGTTGCGCAGGCGGAGGCGGGCACCGTTCTCGATGGCCGTCACCCGCAGGCCGGGGATCGCGGGCGTCACCGAGACCACGCGGCCGCGGGAATCCGTCGCGGTGAGACCACCCGCGTGCGCGGCGGCCGGGGTCGCGGCGCCCAGGACGATCCCGCTGATCACCAGGACCAGCAGGAGGACGCGGCGCTTCACAGCGGGAGCGTCACTCTGGCAGGCGCTGGACGCTGCGGGCGACGAGCACGGTCGCCACGCCAGTCAGCGCGGTAAGCGTGAGCAGTCCGGTGACCATGTGGATGTTGAAGCCGGTGCTGCCCTCCTCGATCTTGCCGACCAGCAGCACCGCGCCCCACACCACCGGCGGCGCGACCAGGCCGAACAGCACCCAGCGCACGTTCGCGGAGACCTTGACCAGCGGTGTCACGAGGCGGAACACGAGCTCGACCGCGATCGCGGCACCGGCCACCGTGAGAGCCGGCCACCACTCGTCCTCGGAGTCGAACATCAGGTGCATGAGCACGGCGATGATCGCGACCAGAATGCTGGGCAGGCCGATCGGGAGTGGCCAGCGGCGGCCGATCACGATGAACGGCAGGAGCAGCAGGATCGTGCTGAAGACGTACCCGTGGATCAGCTGCGCGTCGGGCGAGAAGATCGGCACCGGGCTCTCCCCACTGCCCAGGTGACGGAATCCGATCGACGACGCGTGCAGCGAGTAGATGTGCACGGGCAGCGCGGCGAACAGCGTCGAGACCGCGACCAGGAACCCGCCGCCGGCGGTCAGCCGGCTCTCGGGACCCGCGGCGAGCATCAGCGCCGGTCCCATGGCGACCAGCACCATGCCGAGGATGATGAACTCGTGGCTCGGGCTGACGAAGATCTCCATGTCCCGCTCGATGCCGAACACGTTGTGCCAGAGCGTGTCGACACCCCCGCCGACCAGGAGAAACGCCATGCCCGCCAGCGGGATGCGCAAGGCGTTCGGCAGGGCCAGCACCGATTGGTACGTGGGGACGCCAGGCAGTCTCGACCGCATGATCCAGAGCAGCGTGAACCCGGACGCGGCAATGCCCGAATACAGCACGCCGTGCCACGGAGTCCAGAAGGTCTCCAGCTCCGGAGTGGTGGCATGAGCGTACGCGTCCAACTGCAACCCGATGACCAACCACGCACTGGCGACCAGCAGCACCCAGCGCTCGCGCGCGGTGAACGACACAGCTCCGGTCTGAGCGGGCTGTGTCCGTTCCACGGACGTCGTCACGATTGGCACCTCTCTGATCGTTCCTGGCGTCGGTAACCTACATCGCCCTTGTTACATGGTTCGATCAACCGTCGGGGATTTTGCGCCGTTTCACTCAGGCCGCCTCACGCTCAGCGCCCTACTCGCTCAGCTCTCGCCCGCTCAGCTCTCGCCCGCTCAGCGCGCCGGAGCCAGCACGATGTCGAACCGCGTCCGCGACCACGGCCCGTCGATCGCTCGGCCGTCCGGCCCCGGGCTCCCCGGCTCCTGCTCCTCGAAATCCTTGACGAGCGACTCCTTCACGCCGAAGACGCTGTCCCTCGCAAGGTAGTCGCACCCCCTGACAAAAATGTGCGTGACGAGCGTGTGCAGGCCGTCGGCGGAGACCATGAAGTGCAGGTGCGAGGCGCGCATCGGCGACCTGCCGGTCGCTTTGAGCAGGTCACCGACCGGGCCGTCATCCGGAATCGGGTACGGGGTCGGCCGCACCGCCCAGAACGAGTACCGCCCCGCCGAGTCGCTGAACAGATGCGCCCGAGCCGCCACCCGGTCGTCCGCGTACTGGACGTCGTAGAACCCGTCCTCGTCCGCCTCCCAGATCTCGATCCGCGCCCCGGCGACCGGCTCACCGTGGACGTCGCGAACCGTGCCCTCCACCCAGCACGGCTCCCCCGCCGCGCCACCGGCCAGATCCCCGCCGATCGGCACCTCCGGCGACCCCTCGACGAAGAACGGCCCGACAACCGTCGCCTCGGTGGCGTCCCCGACCGCCTCGTTGTTGACGGCGATCATCTGCATCGAGACACCGAGTACGTCGCTGAGCAGGATGAACTCCTGCCTCTTCCCGTCGGTGATGTGCCCGCACCGGGTCAGGAACCCGATCGCCGCCGCCCACTCCTCCTCGGTCAGCCGGGTCTCGCGGACGAACTCGTGCAGGTGCCGTGTCAGCGCACCGAGCAGTTCCCGCAGCCGCTCCGATTCGGCACCGGCGAACGACGCCACGACCTCCTCGACCAGCGCCCGCTCCCGCGCCGCCTGTTCGGAGTCGCTCATCGCCGGCCTCCCCACGTCATCGTTCCCGGAAAAGTGTCATACGCCTGGCCTAGTGTCGAGCCATGACCGAGCCGGTTGCCCACACCCTGGACGTTCCCGGTGCCGTCCTGCGCTATTACGTGCGCGAGCCGGCACAGCAAGCCGAAGGCAGGCCGATCCTCGTGCTGATCGGGTCACCGATGGACGCGGCCGGCTTCGTGACGCTGGCCGGGCACTTCACGGACCGGACCGTGGTGACCTACGACCCGCGCGGCACGGGCCGCAGCGACCGCACCGATCCCGCGCCGGAGTCGACACCCGAGCAGCACGCCGACGACGTCCGCCGGGTGATCGAGGCGGTCGGCGCCGGCCCGGTCGACCTCTTCGCCACCAGCGGCGGCGCCGTCAACGCGCTGGCCCTCGTCGCCGCCCACCCCGGCCTGCTCCGCGTCCTGGTCGCCCACGAACCACCCACCGTCGCCCTCCTCCCCGACCACGAGACCGCCGTCGCCGCCGTCCACGACATCCGCGCCCTCTACGAGCGCTCCGGCATCGGCCCCGCCATGGTCAAGTTCATCGAGATCACCTCCCTGAAGGGCCCGGTCCCCGCTGGCTTCGCCGACCAGCCCGGCCCCGACCCCGCCACCTTCGGCCTGCCCACCACCGACGACGGCTCCCGCAACGACGTCCTCCTGGGTCAGAACCTGGTGAGCTGCTGCCTCTACGAGCCCGACCTCCCCGCCCTGCGAGCCGCCTCCACCCGCATCGTCATCGCCGTCGGCGCGGAGTCGGAGGGCGAGGTCGCCCACCGATCGGGCCGCGCGGTCGCCGAACGCCTCGGCATCCCGGTGGCCGTCTACCCGAGCCACCACGCCGGGTTCCTGGGTGGGGAGTATGGACAGGAGGGAGAGCCCAAGGGGTTCGCAGTTGCTTTGCGCGGTGATCTCGAGGTCTGACGGTTCGCTGGTCTGGAGTTTGTTCGGGTCCGTTCCCGGGGCCGGGGGTGCGTGGGGGATGGCCGGCTCGCGGATCGGGCGAGGACGCCACCTCACGGTCCGTGCGGGGAACGGCTGCCAGCCGGTCTGCGCGGCGATGCGCCCGCGTTGCGGTCCGTGCGAGGACACCACCTCACGGTCCGTGCGGGAAACGCCCACCTTGCGCGCGAAGACGGCACGGCACGGCCGGCGCGGGAGACGCCGCAGCAAGCCCGCGCGGCCGGCGCGGGAGACGCCACCGCACGGCCGGCGCGGGGAGACGCCACCGCAAGCCCGCGCGGCCAGCGCGGGAGACGCCACCGCACGGCCAGCGCGGGGAGACGCCACCGCAAGCCCGCGCGGCCAGCGCGGGAGACGCCACCGCACGGCCAGCGCGGAGTGACGCCACCGCCGGCCCGCCCGGGGAGACGTCAGTGCACGGACGCCCGCCCCCGGGTCGCGCGGCGACGGTGGTCAGCGGGGCGGGCGGGTGAAGGTGGTTCGGAGGGATGGGACGAGGCCGCGGGGTAGGTACAGGACGCAGACGACCAGAAGTAGTGCGTAGACCGCGTAGGACAGGACGCTCGGGGCGTAGTCCGGCATGCCGGGTTGGGTGCCGAGGGTGTTGAGGATTTGGATGATCAGCACGATTACCGCGGCGCCGACCAGGGGGCCCGCGATGGTGCCGAGGCCGCCTACAACGGCCATGACCACGTATTCGATGGAGAGGAGTACCGGGAACGAGCCCGGGGCCAGATAACCCAGGTAAAAGGCGTATACACCGCCTGCCAGGCCGGCCAGGGCCGCGGAAAGGGCGAACACCGCCAGCCGGTAGCCGCCGATCGGGACGCCGCTCGCTGCCGCGGCCACCTCGCTTCCGCCGGCGGCGCGCAGGCCGCGGCCGGCGCGGGAGGAGACCACGTTGCGGGAGATCAGGACGGCCAGGAAGAGGACGGCGCAGGCGATGTAGGCGTAGCCGAGATCGTCCCGCAACTCGAAGCCGGCGATGGAGAACCGGGGGATGCCCTGGAGGCCGATCGCGCCGCCCGCCCAGTCCGCCTGGGCCAGTACCGACAGGAGGATCAACTGGACCGCGAGTGTGGCGAACGCCAGGTGATGGCCCCGCAGGCGCAGCAGGGGCGCACCGAGAAGGACGGCCGCCACCGCGGCGATCACGGGTGCTGCGACCAGTCCCAGGACCGGTGGGGTTCCGTGCACGGCCAGCAGTCCGGCCGAGTACGCGCCGATCGCGTAGAAGGACGCCTGGCCCAGCGAGACCTGTCCGGCGTACCCCATCAGCAGGGAAACACCGACGGTGACCGTCGCAGCGAGGGTGAGCAGCACGAACGTCGCGAGATGGCGCTCCGGCAGAAGTGGTGGGAGTGCCAGGGTCGCCGCCGCCGCGATGAGCAGGGCCCAGCGTCTCATCGGGCGGCCTCCAGGACCGGGCCCGTGCGGGCGGCCTGGATGATCATGACGGTGAGCATCAGCACGAGGGCTACCTCCACCTGATAGGCGCCCCCGCCGTAGCCGGCGACGAGGGTTTGCGCGACTCCCAGCAGGAGGCCGCCGGCCAGCGCGACGACCGGGCGGCTCAGCCCGCCGAGGACCGCCGCCGCGAAGCCGTTGACGATCAGCGCCACGTCGCTGTCGAACGTCACCTGCTGCACGGGCGTCGTCAGCACGCCCGCGAGCCCGCCCAGAGCACCACCGAGAGTGAACGCCAGCAGTCCCATCCGGCGCACATCGATGCCGACGACCTGGGCCGCATAGCGGTTGGAGGCGCAGGCGGAGAGGGCTTTTCCGAGGTCCGTGCGGGTGAAGAACCACGCGAGGCCGGCGAAGACGGGCACCGTGACGGCGATTATCAGCAGGTAGTGGGCCTGAAGCCGGGCACCTGCCAACGAGGCCACGCCGGGCACGCCCGGGTAGGAGCGTGGTTGATCTCCCCAGATCAAAATCTCTACAGCGTACGCAAAAACGCCCAACCCCAGCGTCACGATGAGTGATGTCCCGGGGGTGGTACCGGGTCTCCCGATCGCGATGACGCCCACTACGAGACCGGCCACCGCCCCGAGTGCCACCCCGCCGAGTTCCGCCACCCCGTGCGGCAGCCCCGCCCCCAGCAACGACGAGGTGAGCATGGCCGCCAGCACCGCGAACGAGCCCTGCGCGAAGTTGACCACCCGCGTGACCCGGTAGATCGCCACGAGCCCGCTCGCGACCAGCGCGAACCCCGCCCCCAGCCCGAGCCCGGTGATCAGATAACCGAGGAGGTCGCTCACGGGTTCACCGCCACGTGCCCGCCGAGATAGGCCGCCGCGACGCGCGAGTCCCGGGCCAGCTCCGACGCCGGCCCGCTCAGGGCGACCCGTCCCGCCTCCAGCACATACGCCCGTTCACACAGCTCAAGAGCCAGCCGCGCGTTCTGCTCGATCAACAGCACCGCCAGTCCCCGCGACGCGTGCAGCTCGCGCAGATGCTCCACCAGCACCTCCACGATCAGCGGCGCCAGTCCCAGGCTGAGTTCGTCGATCACCAGGACGTCCGGCCGTCCCATCAGCGCGCGACCGATGGCGACCATCTGCTGCTGCCCACCGGACAGCGCGCCGGCCCGCCGCCCCCGCAGCGGCCCGAGATCCGGCAACAGCTCGTAGATCGCTCCGGTGTCCCGCCCTTTCCGCCCGTTGCGCCACCCGCCGAGCCGCAGGTTGTCGTCGACGGTGAGATCACCGAACATCTCCCGCCCTTCCGGCACCTGCGCCAGCCGCCCCCGGACGTCGACCGTGCCGGACTCCGCCCGAACCAAACCGGACAGCGCCTTCACGAGCGTCGACTTCCCCGCCCCGTTCGCCCCGATCAGCGCGACGAGCTCTCCCTCCCCCACGAACAGGGAGACCCCGTCGAGCGCGGTGGCACCCGAGTACCGAACCGTCAGCTCGGACACCTCCACGACCGCGCTCACCCGCCGGCCCCTTCCGGACCGGCGGACCCACCCGGAGCGGAGGCAGAAGTGGGAGCGGCGGCGCCGCCGAGATAGGCGGCGATCACCCGTGGATCCGCCCGCACCTCCGCCGCCGTTCCCTCGGCGATCACCCGGCCCAGATCAAGGACGGTCACCCGATCGGCCAGTCGCATCACGAACCCCACGTCGTGCTCGACCAGCAGCATCGTCAGCCCCTCCGCGCGCAGCTCCCCGATCAGCGCCGCCAGCCGCTCGCGCTCCCCCGCCCGCAACCCCGACGCCGGCTCGTCCAGGAGCAGCAGCCGAGGTTGCCCACACAACGCCCTGGCCAGCTGCAACGCGCGCTGCTGGCCGAGCGGCAACGCCTCGGCGGGCCGGTCAGCCCAGTCCGCGATGCCGACCCTCTCCAGGCACTCCAGCGCCCGGGAACGGATCAGTCTCTCCTCTCGGAAGTGGGCGGGCAGCCGCAGCGCGCCGGTCACGAAGCCGGCGCGCGTGGTGGCGTGCGCGCCGACCATCACGTTGTCCAGAGCGGTCATCCCGGGGAAGATCCGGGCCGCCTGGAAGACCACGCCGACGCCCAGGCGGGCCCGGCGGTGCGCGGCGAGGCGGTCGATGCGGACGTCGTCGAGGTGCACGCTGCCCGCGTGCGGGGCCAGCTGGCCGCCGATCAGGGCGAAGAGCGTGGATTTGCCGGCGCCGTTGGGCCCGATCACGGCGCGCAACTCACCCTTCGGGACGGTCAAATTCACCTTGTGTACGGCGAAAACGCCCCCGAATGCCCGGGACACCCCGTCGACGGCCAGCATCACTTGAACTTCGCCAGGGAGAAGTCCGTGGGGACGAACTTGCCACCCTCGATCGTGTTGATCGAGATGAAGTCGGTGGTGAGTCCGGAGTGGTCGGTGGCCGAGTACTTGTAGGTCCCGTTGGGTGTGGTCAGTGTCAGCCCCTCCAGGCTGTCGCGGACCTTCGCCCGGTCGGTGCCGCCGGCCTTCTCGATCGCGGCCGCCAGCAGTTTCACGCCGCTCCATCCGTCCTGGGCGAACTGGGGCGGCGGGTACCCGTACTTCTGGGTGAAGGCGGTGGTCAGCTCGTCGACCGCGGTCTTCAGTTCGCCGGCGGGCAGGTGTTCGCCGACCACGCCGACCGAGCTGGCGATGACCGCGCCCTCGGCGGCCGGCCCGGCCGGGTCCAGGAACAGCTTGCTGGCCTGGGCACCGGTGAGCATCAGCGGGATGTCCAGGCCGGACACCGCGTACTGCTTGGTGAGGGCGACAGCGGGCGCTCCGGTGGCCCACACCATCAGGGCCTGCGCGTCGGAGGAGCGCACGTGGGTGAACACGGCGCCGAACTCGGTGGCCGTGGTCTGGAACTCCTCGATCGGGTCGACGGTCACCCCGTACTGCCCGGCCTTGGCCTGCAGGCCCTTCGCACCGGCGACCGCGTAGCTGCTCTTGGTGTCGTACGCGAGCGCGACCTTCGTCAGTTTGCTCGCCTGGAAGTACTGCAGGGCGGCCTCGGCGTAGGTGCCGGACAGTGCCGGGACCACGAAGACGTACGGATGAACGGGTTTGACCTGCTCGTCGGCGGGGGTGAGCGAGATGTAGGGAATCTCCTCCCGGTCGACGAGCGGCACGGTGGCCAGCGCCGAGTTGCTGAACGGTGAGCCGATGATCGCGTCGGAGTCGCCCTTGAGCTCGTTGAAGGCCAGCACGGCCTGGTCGGGAAGGCTCTTGTCGTCGCGGACGGTCAGCTCGATCGTCCGGCCGCCGATGCCGCCGGCGCTGTTGATCCTGTCGACGGCGAGGGCGACGGACTTCTGGTTCTCGGTGCCGAGCGGTGAGTAGTTGCCGGTGAGCGAGACGATCTGCCCGATCCGGATGGGTTCGCTCTGATCAGTGCCGCCGCTGCTGTCGTCCCCGCAGGCGGCGGTCGTTATCGCGAGGGTGAGTGTCAGGAACAGGAGCCCGGTTCTGCGCACGATTTCCCCTCCTCAGCAGATTACCGAGGCGTTACAGAACATCGAAGTTAGGCGTTCTCTACACAGCCGTCAACAAGTTGCCTAACATTATCCGCATGCCGAACGACGCGTTACGCCCGCAGACGCTGATGCTCATGCTGTTCGGGGATTTCGTGCTGGACCGCGGCGTCTGCCTCTTCTCGGGCAGCGCGATCGACGCCCTGGACCGGCTCGGCATCTCCTCGCACGCCACCCGGTCCACGCTGGCCCGCATGGTCAACCGGGGTCTGCTGCGCCGGCAGAGGCACGGCCGGAAGATGTACTTCGGGCTGACCGCCCGCTCGACCGCGATCCTGCACGACGGCCGGGCCCGGATCTGGGAGACCGGCGCGGTCAACGACCGGTGGGACGGCAGCTGGACGCTGCTCTGCTTCTCGCTGCCGGAGTCGTGGCAGCGGCAACGGCACGACCTGCGCTCCCAGCTGGCGTGGGCCGGGTTCGGGCCGCTGCAGGGCGGTCTGTGGATCGCGCCGGGCGACGTGCCGGCCCAGGACATCGTCACCGGGCTGGGGCTGTCGGCGCACGCGCGGGTGTTCCACGCGCGCGCCGACGAGCTCACCGACATCGGCGGCATGGTGCGGGACGCGTACGATCTCGGCGCTCTCGCCGCCCACTACGAGGAGTTCCTGGCCCGCTGGGACGGCCCGGCGCCGCTCGCCGACCCGCTCGCCGCCCGCCTCAGCCTGATCACCGAGTGGCTCGGCGCGATCCGCCGCGACCCGCGCCTGCCGGTCGAGCACCTGCCACCCGGCTGGCCCGCCGTCCGCGCGCAGAAGTTGTTCCGGGAGCTGGAGGCGTCCTACCTGACGCCGTCCCGGGAGATCGCCGACGGCCTGCTCGACCTGCGACCGGACGAGCAGGCGGCCTGACCCCGGTCAGCGCGCGGCGGCGAGCTGCTCCTCGAGGTGGAAGACCTGGTCGAGCACGAGCATCCCCTCGTCCGGGCGGGCCTCGCCGAGCGTGGGGAAGAACTCGGCCATCGCGGCCTGCCAGCGCGCGTTCACCTCGGTGCGGGCCATCGCCTCCTGCGCCGCGGCGAAGTCGTCGGTCTCCAGCGTGCCGACCAGCAGCCCGTCGCCGCGCAGGAAGAGCCGGTAGTTCCGCCAGCCGGTCGCGGCGAGCGCCGCCAGCATCTCGGGCCAGACGGCGGCGTGCGCCTCCCGGTAGGCATCGAGCTTCGCCGGGTCGACCTGAAGCGTGAAACAGACGTGGGTCATGCGGCCATGCTACTTTATTTCGCATGCGAAATAGCAGGATCCAGATACCGGTGGAGGGCGGCGGCGTCGTCGCCGGGACCCTGTGGGAGCCGGCGGGCGAGCCGCACGCCGCGCTCGTCATCCATCCGGCGACGGCGACACCCGAGCGGTTCTACGCGAATTTCGCGAGCTTCCTGGCGGAGAACGGGATCGCCACGGTCACCTACGACTACCGGGGCACCGGCGGCTCCGGCTCGCCGCGCGCCCACCGCCACCTCGGCATGCGCGACTGGATGGAGGGTGACGTCCCGGCCGTCGCCGGCTGGGCCGCCGAGCGCTTCCCCGGCGTGCCGCACCTGGCGATCGGGCACAGCCTGGGCGGGCACGCGCTGTCCCTGGGCAACGGCACCGCCGGGCTGGCCGGCTTCCTGCTGCTCGCCTCGCACGCCGGCACGGTCAAGGCGATTCCGGACCGGGCCGAGCGGTTCCGGGTCCGGCTCATGCTGCACCTGCTCGGGCCCGCGCTCGGTGCGGCCCTCGGTTACGTCCCGGCCCGCCGCCTGGGCCTGGGCGAGGACATCCCGGCCGCGGCCATGAACCAGTGGGGCGGGTGGGCACGGCTGCCGCGCTACTTCTTCGACGACCCGGCGATGCGGGCGAGCGAGCGGGCGGCCAGGGTCACCCAGCCGGTCCTCGCGCTCGGCTTCTCCGACGACCCGTGGGCCACGCCGGCGCAGATCGACATGCTGACGGGTCACCTCACCGCGGCCACTGTGGAGCGGCGGACCTACACCCCCGCCGACGGCGGCGTGGCCAGGATCGGGCACCACGGATTCCTTCGGAGTGGCGTACGCGAAACGCTCTGGCCGGAAGTGGTCACCTGGCTGAGCAAGCGGGCCCAAGGGTGAGGCTCGTCTTCGCCCTGCTGAGCGCGGAGCGCTCGATCCGCCGCTGGATCGACGCCCGCGCCGGCGACTCGGGCATCGGTGCCGCGGGCGCGGGCGTGCTCTTCCACCTGGCCGCGCACGACGACGCTCTGGTCGGCGACGTCACGGCGGCTCTCGGCGCGTCGGCCTCCGGGGTGAGCGGGCTGATCAGCCGCCTGGAGAAGGGCGGATTCGTAGTGAAGTCACCGGATCCGGCCGACGCCCGCGCGGTCCGGCTGAGGCTGACACCGCTCGGTCACGAGGCCGTGGCCACCGCCCGCGTCGTGGTCCGCGACCTCAACGCCCACCTGACGGACGGCTTCACGGAGGAGGAGTTGCGCACCGTCGAGCGGTGGCTCGTTCACGCCGGGACCATATGACTGGTCACACGTTCTTCCCTTCCGGCGCTGGGCATATCAAGGTGGTTCGTGGGTGCCCCCGGATCGTCAGGAGTGGGACATGCGTCATCGTGTGGTCGTCGTGGGAGCCGGTTTCGGCGGGCTCTTCGCCATCAAGGCACTGCGCCGGGCGGAGGTCGACATCACCCTGATCAACGGGACCGCGTACCACCTGTTCCAGCCGCTGCTCTACCAGGTCGCCACCGGCATCCTGTCCGAGGGCGAGATCGCGCCGCCGATCCGCGAGGTGCTCAAACGCCAGAAGAACGTGGACGTGCGGCTCGGCTGGGTGACCGACGTCGATGTCGAGGCGAAGGTCGTGTCGGTCGCCGGGCCGGGCATCGACTACACCGTGGAGTACGACACGCTGATCGTCGCCGCCGGCGCCTCCCAGTCGTATTTCGGCAACGACGAGTTCGCCGACCACGCGCCGGGCATGAAGAGCGTCGACGACGCCCTGGAGCTGCGCGCCCGGATCTTCGGCGCGTTCGAGGTGGCCGACCTGCACAGCGACCCGGAGACGATCGAGCGCTGGCTCACGTTCGTGGTGGTCGGCGCGGGCCCGACGGGCACCGAGATGGCCGGGCAGATCGCCGAGCTGGCGCACCGGACCCTGCCGGGGCAGTACAGGCGCATCGACCCGCACCAGGCGCGGATCATCCTGGTCGACGCGGTCGGCGCGGTGCTCAACACGTTCGGCGACCGGCTCTCCGCCCGCGCCGAGAAGCAGCTCGCGAAGATCGGCGTCGAGGTCAAGGTGAACACCAAGGTGGTCGGCGTCGACGCGACCGGCATCGAGGTGGAGTCGCCGGAGGGCCGCGAGCGGATCGGCTCGATGACCAAGGTGTGGGCGGCCGGCGTGGCCGCTCCCCCGCTGGCGCGGAAGCTGGCCGACGCGACCGGCACCAAGACCGACCGGGCCGGCCGGATCCAGGTGGAGAAGGACACCTCGCTGCCCGGCCACCCGGAGATCTTCGTGCTCGGCGACATGATGAACCTGGCCGACCAGGACGGCCGGCCGCTGCCCGGTGTGGCGCAGGTCGCGATTCAGAGCGGGCGGCACGCCGCCGACCAGATCAAGCGCCGGCTCGGCGGTAAGGAGACCGGGCAGCCGTTCCGGTACTTCGACAAGGGCAGCCTGGCCACGATCTCCCGGTTCTCGGCGGTGGCGAGCATCGGCAAACTGCACCTGTCCGGCTTCCCGGCCTGGGTGGTGTGGGTGGCGGTGCACCTTTTCTACCTGGTCGGTTTCAAGAACCGGGTGACCGCGGTGCTGCACTGGGCGGTCAGCTTCCTGGGCCGAGGGCGCTCCGAACGGGTGGCCACCCAGCAGCAGGCGTTCGCCCGTCAGGCGATCCGGGCCTACGGCGACCCGTTCCGGCGAGCAGCGGACGAGACGAGCGGTGGATCAGGACAGCCCGTCCGGTGATGATCGGGCCAGGTAGCGTGTAGCGGCCCACGGAGGTTCTGAGAAAGGCCCGCTTTGCTACCGGTCACCACCCCAGTCGTTCCCCGCCAGCGGACCATGGCGCCGGTCTTCCACGAGCTGACGCTCTTCCACGGCAGCATGGGTGCCGGCAAGTCGACGCTGGCGCTGCAGAACGCGTACAACCGGCGGCAGGCGGGACGGCCCGGCGTCCTGCTGACCAGCATGGACCGCGCGGGAGCCGGGGTGCTGTCGTCGCGGCTGGGTGTGATGGCCGACGCCATCGAGGTGATCGACGCGACCGACCTGGTCGCGCTGATCGCCTCGGAGGTGCCGGCGGGCGGGTTCGTCATCGTCGACGAGGCGCAGTTCCTCAACATCGAGCAGGTCGAGCAGCTGGCCTGGGCGGTCGACGAGCTCTGTGTCGACGTGGACTGCTACGCGATCGCGACCGACTTCCGGTCGCAGCTGTTCCCGGGTTCGCAGCGGCTGTTCGAGCTGGCCGACCACACCGTGTCGCTGCAGGTCGAGGTGACCTGCTGGTGCGGCCGGCCGGGCCGGCAGAACGCGCGGATCGAGGACGGCACGGTGGCCCGGTTCGGCGCTCAGGTCGCGGTCGGCGACATCGGGGACACGGCGGCCGAGGTGACCTACCGGGTGCTGTGCCGCCGGCACTGGCGTGAGGGCGACCCCGGCCCGGATCAGGGATAGATCATCCAGGCGCGCAGGTCGCCCTGCGGGTCGAAGAGGTAGCCGCCGTCACCGTACGCGTGTGCCGCCGGGTCCACGTTCGTGAAGATCGGCTGGGTGAGACCCCAGTAGTGGTCGGTGGCGGTGGCGGAACCCTTGCCGACGTGGACGTACACGGCACCGTCCGCGGGCACCACGGTCCCGGCCGGGAACGTGTAGCGGCGCAGGCCGGAGTCGCGTACCCACCAGCCGGCCAGCGAGACGGCGCTCGCCGACGGATTGGTGATCTGGAACCACTCGCCGTTGAGGTTCTGCTGATCGACGCCGTCCGGGTCGTAGTTGACCCGCAGGGTCAGGCCGGCCGTCTGGGCCGGGCCCACGCCGCAGGTGTCGGTGTCGTAGAGCGCCCGCTTCTCCCGCGCGGCCTGCTGCGCGGCGGCCCGGTACGCCTCGTCCCAGGCCCACTCCCCGGCGAACGGCAGCCACAGTGCGTGACCCCGGCGTACCAGGTCGAGCCCGATGTCCTGCCACCTGCCATTGATCTTGACGGCCACCGAGCGGAGCGGCCGGTCCCCGCTCCGGCTGGCCGCGCTGATCGAGGTGATCCGCACGGTGCCGCCACCGGCCTTGACCAGCTGCTCGACCCGCGCCGTCGCCGCCAGCGCGTGACAGTCGCCGCGCCGGTTCGCCGGCTTCGGTGAGTACTTCGACTGCTCCATGGCCTGGATGCCGAGCACTCGGATCGACTTGAGCTCCGTGGTGCCGTCACCGGCGAGGTCGACGCGCAGCGTGTCACCGTCGGCGACCCAGGACACCTTCCCGGTCCAGACCTGGCAGCGCGGGCTGCCCGCGGTCGCCGAGCAGGCGGCGGTGGCGGCCTGCGCCGGGGCGGCGAGTCCGGTCAGTGAGAGCACGGCGGCCGTGGCTGCGGTGACGAGGCGGCGGAACATGCCGCGCCGATCGGCAGTGACCTGGGCCGACGTGAGGGAAACAGAGACGTTTCCCGGTCCTGAGTTTGTTAGCTAGGCTAAGGAGCCGGCGGAAGGACGCACGCATGCGCAGAGCCCCGAAAGCGGGCATCTCCCCCGATCGCTCGAAGAGTTGGCTACGGCGCGCCTGGCCGCTCGTCCGCGCCCACCGGGCGCTGCTGATCACGTCGCTCACGCTGAGCTTCATCGGGCTGATCGTCCAGGTGCAGATCCCCGACCTGGTCCGCGTCGGCATCGACGAGGCGCTCGTGGCCCGCACCGAACCTCTCGCGAAGTACGTGTGGCTGATCGCCGTCCTCGCCGTCGTCCAGGGCGTGATCAACCTGCTGGCCCGGCTCTACCTTCTGCGTACGGCCTACGAGATGGAGTACGACCTACGCAACATTGTCTTCGCCCATCTGATGCGGATGCCGTACGCCTTCTACGACCGCGTCCAGTCCGGTGAACTGCTCTCCCGCGCCACCTCCGACATCCGGGCCGTGCAGATGTACCTGGCGTTCGGCCCGTCGATCCTGGTCCAGTGCACGATCGCCGGCATCGCGTTCGCCCTGATGCTCTCGATCAACGCGCCACTCGCCGTCGTGGCCATGGCGACCATGCCGGTGATCGCGTTCCTCGGCGTCCGGATGCGCAAGGCGATCTTCCCGGTCTCGTGGCTGATCCAGGCCCGCCTGGCGGGCGTCGCCACCGTGGTCGACGAGAACATCCAGGGGGTACGGATCGTCAAGTCGTTCGCGGCCGAGCAGCAGCAGGTGAACGCCCTGGCCCGGGCCGCCGACCGGGTCCGGTGGGCGTACGCCACCGACGCCCGGATCCGCAGCCGGTGGATGCCGGTGATGGACAACCTGCCGCGGCTCGGGCTCGCGCTGGTCCTGCTCCTGGGCGGCCTGATGGTGCTCGACGGGGAGGCGACGGTCGGCACGATCGTGGCGTTCAACTCCTACGTGCTCATGCTCCAGCCGCCGTTCCGGATGCTCGGCATGATCATCATGATGGGCCAGCGGGCGGCAGCGTCCGCGCACCGCGTCTACGACATCCTGGACAGAGCCCCGGAGATCCTGGATCCGGAGAATCCCGTTACGCCGGAGAAAAGGGGCGACATCAGCTTCGAAGCGGTGCACTTCGCCTACCCGGACGGAACCCCCGCCCTCGACAGTCTGGACCTGCATGTCCGAGCCGGCGAGACGGTCGCCCTCGTCGGCTCCACCGGCAGCGGAAAATCCACGATCGCCCGGCTGGCCGCGCGCTTCTACGACACCGGCGCCGGGCGGGTGCTGCTCGACGGCGTCGACGTGCGCGACTACCCCCTGGAGACCCTGCGGGACCGCGTCGGGATCGTGCCGGACGAGCCGTTCCTGTTCTCCGTCTCCCTGCACGAGAACATCGCTTTCGGTCATCCGGCGGCGACCCGCGAGGAGGTGGTCACCGCAGCGGTCGCCGCGGGCGCGCACGAGTTCATCCAGGACCTCCCCGAGGGGTACGACACGGTCGTCGGCGAACGCGGCTACACCCTCTCCGGCGGGCAGCGGCAGCGGGTGGCGATCGCCCGAGCGCTGCTGGTCAACCCGCCGGTGCTGATCCTCGACGACGCCACGAGCGCGGTCGACGTACGCGTCGAGCACGAGATCCACGAGGCCCTGCGCGGCCTGATGACGGGCCGCACCACGATCATGGTCGCGCACCGGCTCGCGACCATCGGCCTCGCCGACCGCGTCGTCCTGATCGAGAACGGGCGCGTGGTGGCCGACGGCACCCACGAAAGTCTGCTCGCCGGCGAGCCGCGATACGCCCGGGTTCTGGCGGCGGGGGTGAACGCGTGAGCATGTTCGGCGGCGGCTTCGGCGGTCCGGGCGGCGGGCCCGGGTCCGGGGCGATCGGCGGGATGGGCGGCACCGGCGCGAAACGGCAGGGCGGCACCCCGTTCACCGGCGTCCCCGCGGAACTCGTCGCCGGCGTGGCCCGGCTCGAGGCCACCGAACCGGTGCACCCCGCGCCCGGCGAGCCCTTCACCCAGCAGCCGGACCGGGCGCGGCTCACCCTCTGGTCGCTGCTCTCCGGGCGGCCCGGCGTCCTGGCCGCGGCGGCGTTCGCGGTGCTCGTCGAGGCGCTGCTGCTGCAGTCCGGGCCGTACCTCGTCCAGATCGGCATCGACCACGGGATCATGGCGCGCGACGTGGCCGTACTGGTCGGTGCGGCGGTCGCGTTCCTGCTCTCGGTCGGGCTCACCGCGCTCGCCTCCGGTGTGCGCATCCGGGCCAGTGGGCGGCTGGCCGCGTACTCCACCCGCGACCTGCGCGTCCGCGTCTTCGCCCACCTGCAACGGCTGAGCCTGGACTTCTACACCAACGAGAAGGCCGGGGTCACGATGACCCGGATGACCTCGGACATCGAGGCGCTGCAGCACCTGCTCCAGGAGGGTTTCGCCCAGTTCCTCATCCACGGCCTGACCATGGTCGTGGTCACCGCGGTGCTGGTGCACTACAGCGCCACCCTCGCCGCGATCACCCTGCTGCTGGTCGTGCCGCCGCTGCTGCTGCTCACCCTCTGGTTCCGGCGCGCGGCCGACGTCGGCTACAACCGGCAGCGCGACACGATCGCCGCGCTCTTCTCGCACCTCACCGAGAGCCTCTACGGCGTCCGGGTGATCACCGCGCACAACCGCCAGGACCGCAACGTGATCGAGCACCGCGAGGTGGTGGGCGGTTACCGCGACGCCAACGACCACACCGGGAAGATCAACGCGATCTACGGTCCCGGCACCTCGGTGATCGGCCTGCTCGGGCTCGCCGCACTGCTGCTGATCGGCGGGCGGATGGTGCTGCGCGGCACCCTCACGATCGGTGAGCTGACCGCTTTTGTTCTCTACCTCAACGCGTTCTTCCAGCCGGTCCAGCAGCTCGTCCAGCTCTACACCAACTATCAGCAGGCCCGCGCCGCGCTCGGCAAACTGCGTGGCCTGCTGGCCACCAGACCGGGGGTCCGGGAGAGGCCCGGGGCCATCACCCTGCCGCCGGCCAGCGGTGCCATCGAGCTTCAAAGGACCTTTTTCGCGTACGATAAAGAGCGTTTGATCTTGAAAGATGTGAGTCTGGAGATCTCACCCGGCGAAACGATCGCGTGCGTGGGGCCGACCGGTGCCGGAAAGTCGACACTGGCCAAGCTGGTCGCCCGGCTGTATGACCCGGACAGCGGTCGCGTTCTGATCGACGGCCACGACCTGCGCGACGTCACGCTCGACTCGCTGCACCGCCAGATCGGCGTGGTCCCGCAGGAGCCGTTCCTGTTCGCCGGCACCCTTCGCGACAACATCGCGTTCGCCCGCCCGGACGCCACCGACGACGAGGTCTGGAAAGCCGTCGACGCGGTCGGCCTGCGCGACCTGGTCGAGCGCTCCCCCGCCGGCCTGCACGCGACCCTGCACGAGCGTGGCCAGTCGGTTTCCTCCGGCGAGCGACAGCTGATCGCCCTGGCCCGCGTGTTCGTGGCCGAGCCCCGAGTGGTCGTGCTCGACGAGGCCACCTCCAGCCTCGACCTGCGCTCCGAACTCCGCGTCGAGGCTGCCGTTCAGCGCCTCCTCGAAGGCCGCACCGCGATCCTGGTCGCCCACCGCCTCTCCACCGCCCGCCGCGCCGACCGCGTGATCGTCGTCGACGACGGCACCATCGTCGAGTCCGGCAGCCATCACGAACTGATCGCACTCAATGGCCGTTATGCCACCATGTACGCGACTTGGGAATCGACGACACTTCCTTGACCGTCCACCCCGGACACACCGAGACTCGACGGCGGGCGCCCTCCGACCACTCTTCGATGGATTCCGGGGGCAATGCATGGGTAATGGCATCGGCGGTTACGACCTGACCAGCCGGTATGACCGAATTATCTCCTTCGATTTCGACCACAGCGGCCACATGGATCACCTGGCGGTGTACCGGCCGGGTACCGGGATCTTCTGGATTCTGCGCAACGTCGGTGGTCCGCACCAGTTCGCGGCGGTCTACCGGTCGACCTCGGGAATCGGCGGGCATTCCTTCACCGACCCACGCGACAAAGTGTTCGCGTTCGACTACGACCACAGCGGATTACTGGATCACCTCGTCGTCTACCGCCCCGGCACCGGGCTGATCTCCGTTCTGCGCAACAGCAACGGTGTGTTCTCACCGGTCTTTCAGAGCAACGGCGGCGGCATCGGCACCTTCGACCTGCGCGACGACCGGGACGAGGCGTTCGCGTTCGACTACGACCACAGCCGCAAGCTCGACCACATCGTGATCTACCGTCCCGGCACCGGCACGATCTGGATCCTGAAGAACGCCGACGGCAAATTCACCCCCGTCTACCAGCAGGGCGACCCCGGCAGCGGCATCGGTGGCTACGACCTGCGGCGCGACAACGACCGTGTCATCGCCTTCGACTTCCTGCGCATCAGCCGCCAGGACCACCTCCTGCTGTACCGCCCGGGCACCGGCACCGTCTGGATCCTCAAGAACAAGGACGGCGTCTTCAGCCCCGTCTATCAGGGCGGCGGGATCGGTGGATACGACCTGGCCAGCGTGCGGGATCGGCTCTACGCCATCGATTTCGACTTCAACGGCAATATGGACCATGTACTGGCGAACCGGCTCGGCGAGGACACGCTCTGGGTTCTCGCGCACTCCGCCGAGAGATGGTTCTCTCCGGTCTATCAGACCAGCGAGTCCGTGCATGGGATCGGCGGGCACCCGCTGGGCCCGGGCGCCGACTACTTCACCCCCTTCACCTTCAGACCCAATCGACGACGCGATCACCTGGTCGCCTATCGGACGCACTCCGACGGCTCGTCCCTGGCGCCGGAGACACACATCATTCGCCCTTCCGGGCGCGGCTTCGAAACCGTCTACACGCGGCGCGAGCTGACCGCGGTGCCGTACCTGCTGGGCTACGAGGACCTCGCCGCTGCCGGGGCCCAGGTCAGCGTCGCGAACCTCGTACCGGGCAAAGGCTTCTCCGACATACAGGTCGGCGCCCGGATCGTCGGCCAGGTGCCGGAGCCGGGCGCCATGGTCCCCACCGGCACATCTGTCGACATCACCCTCGCCGTCGCTTGACATTTATTTCAGGAGCACAAATGAGCATGAGCATCGGCGGTTACGACGTCGTCGACTCGCGTGACCAGATCTTCTCCTTCGACTACGACCACAGCGGCAAGATGGATCACCTGGTGCTGTACCGGCCAGGCACCGGACTGTTCTCGATCATGCGGAACATCGGTGGCCTGCACCAGTTCGCGGCGGTCTACCAGTCCACGTCGGGAATCGGCGGCTACGAGTTCAACGACAACCGCGACCGGGCGTTCGCCTTCGACTACGAGCACACCGGCAAACTCGACCACCTCGTCGTCTATCGCCCCGGCACCGCGACCATCTCGGTCCTGCGCAACAAGAACGGCATGTTCGCGCCGGTCTTCCAGAGCAACGGCGGAGGCATCGGCGGCTACGACCTGCGGGACAACCGCGATCAGGCCTTCGCGTTCGACTACGACCGCAGCGGCAAGCAGGACCACATCGTCATCTACCGTCCCGGCACCGGCGCCATCTACATCCTGAAGAACGTCAACGGGAAGTTCACCGCCGTCTACGCGCAGGGCGCCCCCGGCGGCGGCATCGGCACCTACGACCTGCGCGACGACCGGGACCGGGTGGTGCCGTTCGACTTCCTGCACAGCGGCCGGCTCGACCACCTCCTGCTGTACCGGCCGGGCGTCAGCACCATCCACATCCTGAAGAACGACAACGGCACGTTCTACCCCGTGTACCAGGGCGGCGGGATCGGCACGTACGACCTGGCCGACAAGCGGGACCGCGTCTACACGTTCGACTACGACCGCACCGGCAAGCCGGACCACCTGCTGATCGTGCGCGCCGGCACCACGACGCTCTGGATCATCAAACACGACGGCGACAGGTTCACGCCGGTCTTCCAGGCCGGCGGCGCGACCGCCGCAATCGGCGGCCATCCGATCGGGCCCGACGGCGACCAGTTCGCCGACTTCGACTTCGAACACAGCGGCAAACGCGACCACCTCGTCGCCTACCGCATGACCGCCTCCCAGACCTGGGTCGGCAAAGCGGGCGACACGCCGCCACCACCGCCACCGGCGCCGTGCACCCACGTCATCGGGCGCTCCGGGAGCGACTTCGTCACCGTCTACGTCTCCCGCCAGCTGACCCGGGTGCCCTACCTGATCGGCTACGACGACATGTCCGGAGCCAACCTCACGCTCCGCACCGCCAACCTCGAGCCAGGCAAGGGCTTCACCATCGCCCAGCCCGGCTCCCGCATCACCGGCCAACTCCCCGCCCCCGGCACCGTCGTACCCGCCGGCACCACAGTCGACATAACCGTCACCCTCTGACCCTCCACCGCCCCTTGAGCCGCCGGGCCGTTGTCCGGCCCGCCATGGGCACCGAAACCGGTCACCACCGGCACCCACCCCCAAGATCCCGAGGGAGCGGCAATCATGGGCGGTGGAGCCGGGCAGGGGCGGCACCCATGCCCAAGATCCCAGACGGCGTGGCGATCTTGGGCGCCGGAACCGACCGACGGCACCCGGGCCCAAGATCCCAGGCGGAGCGGCAATCATGGGCGGTGGAGCCGGGGAGGGGCCGTCGCCACGCCCAACGTCGCGAGACGCCCCCAAGCACTTCCAAGATCTTGGGCGTTTGAGCCACCCCTGAGCGGTCGGTGCGCCCAACGTCGTGACGCCTCCCGAGCACCCGAGAGCTTCCAAGATCTTGGACGTTTGAGCCACCCCTGAGCGGTCGGTGCGCCCAACGTCGTGACGCCTCCCGAGCGCCCGAGAGCTTCCGAGATCTTGGGCGTTTGCGCCGCTTCGGGGCGCCGCTTCGGGGCGGTTTCGGCGCCCAAGATCCTGAGAAGCTCCGCGAGCTCCTGACCCGCAGCGATGCAACGATCTCTTGACTGCGAGCGGGGCGGCACCCCACGCCCAAGATCCCGGAGAGCGTGGCGTTCTTGGGCTGTGGAGCCGGGCGGGGGCGGCTCGGGCGCCCACGATCTGCGGACGACGGTGGCGACGTGGACACTGGTGTCAGCTGTCAGCGGCGGGACGTGACACGGAACCGCTGCGAGCGGGGGCGGGTGCGGGCGCGGAGGCGGGCGGCGATGTGTGGCCGGCGCGTCAGAGGCGGTCCAGGATCAGGGTGTGGATCGCGTCGAGGAGGTCTTCCTCCTTCTCGGTGTGTGCGGTCACCGTGACGGCCGCGCGCTGGGACGGGTCGATGACGGCGAGCTGGCCGTAGAGGCCGTGTGCCCGGTAACGGCCGGCGCGATCGAGCCAGACGCCGAGGCCGTAGCCGTGGGGGTTCGGCGCGTGCATCGACCGGACGTAGGCGGCCGGGATCAGCCGGCGGCCCTCCCACGAGCCTTCCTGGAGCAGGAGCTGGGAGAAGCGGGCCAGTTCCGAGGTCTTCAGGAAGAGGTCGCTCTCGGCGAAGGGGTAACCCAGCGGGCACGTGTGCCACGCGGGATTGTGCAGGTCGAGTGGGGCGAACAGGCGCGGCAGCAGGTAGGCGCGCAGGTCCGAGCCGGTGGCGCGGGCGATCGCGCGGCCGACGGCATAGGGGCCCGAGCCGGTGTAGGCGAACGTCTCGCCCGGGGCCGCGACCAGGGGTGCCGCGACGATCTCGCGGAGGAGGTCGGCTGCCTCGATGCGCTCGTTGGCGAACCAGCGGTGGCTCGTGCCGCTGGTCATGTCCAGCAGGTGCCGCAGTGTCACCCGCTCGAAGCCGTCGGCGGCGATCGGGCGCAACTCCGGCAGGTGGTCGAGGAGGGGGTCGTCGAGGGACAGGCGGCCCTCGGCCTGCGCCAGACCGGCGGCGACCGCGGTGAAGGTCTTGGCCACCGAGTACAGGTTCACGCGGTCGTCCGAGCGGAACCGGTGTGTCACCGGCTCGTGCCCCTCGCGGTACAGGTGAACGCCGTAGACGCCGAGATCGGCGCGGAGGAAGTCGGAAAGGGCCATCCCGGGACAATACGCGGCGGGCCGCGCCCGAAGGCGCGGCCCGTCACAGATCTACGAGGCGGACCAGAACAGTGCGCGGGCGTACTGCGCGTACAGGCCCTTCGGGTGTGCCCGGAACAGCGGCTCCGTGCCGAACAGCACCACGTTGCCGCCGCCGGCGGTGGTTCCGGAGACGACCGCGGCCTGGCCGGCGGCCTGGGCCGGGCCGTTGGTGCCGGCGTCGTTCGGCAGCCAGTGGCCGGCCACCAGAGCGCCGTACCTCTGCTCGACCGTGAACCCGCTGCCGGTGAACCAGAGCGGTGAATAGATGAACGAGTGTGGCAGCGAACCGGCACCCACGACCGGTCCGACGTTGTTGACGGTCACCACTCCGTTGGCGTCACCGCGCCCGGCGACCGCGGTGGCCGGGAGCAGCGCAGCCGCCGCGTTGAAGGCCGCACCGGTGGCGCCGCGGGTGACCACGCCGCCGCCCCTCGCGAGGTAGGCGTCGACCGTGGCGCGGCCGGTCGCGTTGAGACCGGAGTAGGAGAGCCCGGACGAGACGAGCAGCGTCTCGACGTCGGACAGGTCGGCACCGGCGTTCAGGGTCGCCGTCGAGACGGTCCGGACGGCGAAACCCATCTCCTTGAGCGCGAACAGCTCGTCGGCTGCCACGGCCGCGGCGATCACGGGCTGGTCGAAGACGTCACCCTTGGTGCCGCGGGGCGCTGCGGTGAAACGTACGCCCAAGGTCTTTGCCACCGCAGCGGCCTCGCCTCGCGCATCGGCCGGAACCACGACGGTGGCCGCGGCCGTCCGCCGGAGCTTGATCCCCTGGGCGAGCAGCTCGTTGACCGCACGCACATCGTTGCCGTCGCGCAGAGTGAGAAGCAGATCCCTGCCTCGCGGCGCGTCGACGGAGCCGGTGGCGGCGGCCCTGGTCACCGGAACGCTGAGGACCCGCGGCGCCGCATAGCGGCTGGCGTCCACCTGGGCGCCCCACAGCAGGCCGTGGCTCCATCCGGAAATATCATACATTTGGGGTACGAGATTCGAAATGTCGCGGCCGGCCTCCAACAGCGAGTTGGCGAGACCGCGCTTCGGCTGGTGCATGTCCAGGACGTAGTCGCCGGCGTCGTAACGCTTGCCGTTGACCGTGAAGTCGTGCACCGCCCGCTTGACCCGGACGTCGTGGTCGATCAGGTGGTTGACCAGGCGGGCGGCGGCGGGCGTGCCGTCCGGGATCACGTAGGCGCGGGGGAACGTGGTCGAGTAGCGGTCCTCCGGCCCGAAGCCGGGCACGAAACCGTCCGGGATGGTCGGCGACGGCTCCCCGGCCCAGCCGCGACGGAACTGCTCGATCTGACCGGCCAGCAGCGAGGCGCGGTTCGTGTCCGAGTACGTCAGCGCGGCCTCGATCGTCGCCTCGGCCACGTCGGTGTTGATCCCGGACCGGCGGCGCAGCTCCTCGACCGGCAGGCTGTTGTACGCGGCGTTGTTGACCTGCAGCGGGATCTCCACGGTGTGGCCGATCGCGCCCTGGTACATCGCGTACATCGGGGTGAAGATCGGCGGCCAGTCGTCCCAGTCTCCGGGAGCGTAATCCCGGAACGGGATGTCGGCGCGGGTCGTCTCCGGGTAGCCGAGTCGCTGGATCGCCGCCTCCATGCCCTCCGCGTTCGGCAGCGCGTGCTTGATGTACAGGTCGTACTCGTAGTTCTGCCCGTGCGGCGGCGTGGCCGGCTCGATCAGAGTGGTGCCGGTGTAGCCGTGCTCGTCGAGCATCACGTACGGCTGAGTGTTGATCACGACGTCGCGCACCGCCCGGGACTCGGGCTGCGAGCTGGTGGCGTGGTCACGGTTGATGTCGAAGCCGGCGCCGTTGGCCCGGGTGCCCGCGACGCGGCCGTCGGGGTTGTTGGTGACGGTCACGTACACCCGGCTGCGCTTGAGGAAGTCCCCGGTCGCGGCGTCGGTCGCGGTGGCGAGGCGCTCGATGACCCGCAGCGAGCCGTCGGTGCCCTCCCACTCGTTGCCGTGAATGTTGGCGTTGATCCAGACCGGGGTCTTGTAGCTCTTCTTGAGCGTTTTGTCCCTGTCTGCTGCTTTCGGATCGTTCTCGATCAGCTCGCGCCAGCGGTCCTGCTTGGCGGCGTCCGAGGCCGACTCCGGCGCGGTCACCGTCACCAGGTAGAGGTCGCGGCCTCCGGCCGACTTCCCGATGACCTCCGCGGACACGCGATTCGAGGCCTGCTGCAGCGCGTTCAGCTTCGGGGCGATTTCATGGTACGGAATGAGCCCGAGCTTGATGCTCCGGTCATCCGGGTTGACGGGCCAGACCGGCAGTGTCGTCTGCCGCGGATAGCCTCGGTGTTTCGGCTGCCACCGGCTCGTCCCCGTGGCGGCGTCGGCGCTCAGCCTGCTCGCCGACAGCAGGCTCGCCGTCTCGACAGCGGCTGTCTCATGGCGTTCCGGTCCGTTGCCGAAGTCCCGGGTCGACGGGTCACCGGCTGGCGCCGCCCCCGCGGGTCCGGTCAACAGGGCGGTGGCCAGCAGGGCGGTGCCTAATCCGGCCAACGTTCGTGACAAGTCCACAAAGCACCTCCGTTGGGATGCCTCGACCCTCTCCGGACCCACGGCCGATGCGCAATGATCTATATGGACGATTGACCATACCGATCAGGTCATCCGCACCGCCGGCACTCCTCCGATCTTGATGGATCCCGGAGGCGGCGGAGCCCCTTTCTCCGATCTTGCCCACTCCCGCGCGGGGCGCCGCCCGTCCTCGTCAGCGGGAGGCGGGGAGGTTCGAGGGGCCAACGTTCGTGTCCAGCCACTCGCGCAGGGGGCGGCTGGCGCGCAGGAAGTCGACGACGCGGTTCTTGGCGGCCGGCGTACCCATCCAGGCCGCCGGCGGCCAGTCCTTCCAGGTGGTCAGGCCCTTGTGACGGAGCAGCTCGATCCGCGGGTGGTCCTTCGGGTAGCCGCGCGGCGCCGTCTTCAGCGTGCCGTGCCCGTGCACCCCGATCCTCCCGTTCTCGATCACCTCGATGAGCTTCGTCAGCTCCTCGCCGCGCAGGTCGTTGGCCACCGCCCGCCGATAGCGCTCCAGCTGGTCCGACGCCATCTGGTAGTACCCGCTCCCGGCCGCCAGCCCCTCCGCGGAAAGCTGGATGTAACCGCCCGACTCCAGCCAAGCCCCGAGATGCGTCTTGTACGGCGTCTTGTCGTTGCTGAACCGCACGTCCCGATAGGGCCGGAAGATCTTCCCCGGCCCGAACTCCGGCTCCAGCGCGGCCAGCAGCTCCTGCATCGGCCCGCGCACCTGCTCCTCGTAAACCGTCAGGTGCGCCGTCCAATACGTCTTCGAGTTGTCAGCGCTCAGACCCTCGTAGAACTCGAGCGCCTCACTCGGCCAGCCACGGAACGTCACCGCCGAATTCTGCCACGCCGGCGTTCATCACGCCGTGACCTCCTCCTATTAGGATCACGTCGCGTGACGATCGACAGGCTCGACACCGGTGTGGCCCACCCAGCCCGGCGCTACAACTACTGGCTGGGCGGCAAGGACAACTTCGCCGCCGACCGGGAGTCCGGAGACCTGCTCGCGAAGTCGTATCCCGCGGCACGCATCGCCGCCCGCGCCAACCGGGCGTTCCTGCAGCGGGCGGTCGGCTACCTGGCCGGCGAGGCGGGCATCCGCCAGTTCCTCGACATCGGCACCGGCCTCCCCACCGCCGACAACACGCACGAGGTCGCGCAGCGCATCGCCCCCGAGAGCCGAATCGTGTACGTCGACAACGACCCGATGGTGATGGTCCACGCACGGGCGCTGCTGACGAGCACTCCTGCTGGCCAGACCCGCTATCTGGAGGAGGACCTGCGCAACCCCGCGAAGATCCTCTCGTCCTTGGAGATCCTCGACCTCTCCCAGCCGGTCGGCCTGATCCTGGTCGCGGTCGTGCACTTCCTGCCCTCGCAGGAGGAGGCGGCGTCGATCGTCTCCACGCTCCTCGAAGCCCTGCCGTCCGGCAGCCACCTGGTCATGACGTGCGCAACCACCGACTTCCTGACACCGGAACTGAAGGCCAGCTGGGACGAGTCCCTGAGGACCGGCCGGTCCGACGTCCATCCGCGGGGACGGGCCGAGTTCGAGCAGTTCTGTTCGGGGCTGGACCTCGTCGACCCGGGCATCGTCGCGATCAGCGAGTGGCGCCCGGACCCGGAGGCCGAGGAGCACCCCACGCCCGTGGAGGCGTCACTGTTCGGGGCGGTCGCCCGCAAGCCCTGACCTACTTGACAGCCGGCTCCAGCCGCCCATCGGCGTAGAGCCGATAGTTGCTCTGAAGCAGTGCGGTGGCCAAATTCTCGTCGGTTGCCAAGGACGTCGGGAAATGGAACCGTTTCCACATTTCGAAATATCCTGCGACGTTCCCGGAATCCACCGCCCGGCTCAACCGCCGCAGCAGCTCACGGTTTGCTGGGACATTTTCAGTCAGGATTTCGCCGGGGATGCCGAACGCCATTATGCTGCTTGCGGTGGCCCCGCAGACGATCTCTGCCACCGCTCCGAGGTAGGTTCTGCTTCCATAACGGCGAAGAGCAGGCTCAAGCTTCTTGAATGCAACCCAAGCCTGCTCGGCGACCAATTCGCGTTCCACTTCAGGAAGAATCTTCAGCCAGTCACAGAATTGTTCGGCGTCACGCTCATCCAGGCCACTCAACAGCTTGTTCATGTCTGCCAGGACGACGTCTCCGCGACCCGCATCGATCAGGGCCTGAGTTTGACGCCTCATCAGTTCGAAGTCGAGCTCCTTCGCAGCCATCCGGCCACGGAGGATCTGATGTGTCATTTCGACTCCGCGATCACTGCCCGCGACGGCCAGAAGAGCATGAAGAAGCGCTTCGGTCCGGTCCGAACAACGCTGCTGAAGCCCGATCCTGACCGACTCCGGCGGGACCTTGCTCACGCGAAGGAGATCGTAGATCAGCTCGGATCCGGGATCGTCGGCGTTGAGCAACTCTTGGATGAGTGCGGCATGCATCGGTCCGTTCACCAGAGACGGGAGGTCGAAGTTGAAGTCATCGTGGATCTTGATCCCCGCCGCCACGATTCGCTGTGCCGCCCGAGTTTCACAACCCGGCGGATACAGACTCAACAAGGCATACAGATAGTTACCGCTCGACGAACTCGCATAGGGCAGAGCCGCCAGCATCGCCACGTCTTCGAAGAGGCTCCTCGCTCCGGCCCTCGCAGCGACATAGGCGCATCCGGACCCACCGTAGGAGGCGGTGACGTCGACGACGGAACCCGAGCCGTCGCGAATCTTCTCGACAAATGCGCCGATCATTTCGCGGGTGCGCCGGAGCGCCAGATCGGCGTCCCACTCGTAGCACAGGATCAGCAGCATTGTCAGCAGGCTGCCACTGAGGTTGTCCAGATCCTCGACGGGAAGCGAGTCGAGTGCCCGGGCCACCAGTTCCTTCGTCGCGCTGAAGCCACGCTCGTTCGCAGCCTGGATCAGCCTCATCTGATCGAAATTCTGAGCATCGATGATATCGCGGATCAATTGGGTGAGGAACGGCTCTGCTGCACATTCCCCAAGGACGCCCATAACGACAGAACTGGAAGAGGGATAGGCCACCCGCACCGCACCCAGCGCGATCTGCCGAAGGCGGTTCAGCTGCTTCGGTTCGTCGAGCAATGCGAGGATGCGTGCGCACTGAGCCACCGGTTGCTGGGATCGGGTCGTGGTGAGCACCGACCAGAGCTCCTTGACGATGTGTGCCCGCAGGCCCGCTCGAGTGATCCGGGGCGTGGCAAGGAGGCAGTTGCCGATCAGCAACAGGTCACGGTGCAGCACGTCGTCGTCGGCCACCAGCGGCGCCGGCAGCGGTGCGTCCCGGTCCGTGACTCCCGCGATGCCGAGCAGCAGATCGGTGGCGTCCGACATGCGGTCCGCCAGCAGCAGGATCACCTCCTCCCACCACGGGTCGTGGCGGTGGCGCAGCAGGAGATCACGGCATTCCGGGAATTGCTTGGCGGCCCACACCGCGGCGAAGTACTCCTGGATCGTCAGGTGCCAGAAGCCGTACCAGCCGTTGGCCTGTTCCTTCAGAAGGCCGTAGTTGGCGGCGATCTCCCGCAGTATGTCGGCGGGGTCCGCGTGCTCCAGGCTGATCGTCGGGAGAAAGTCGCGGATCATGTCCAGGACTTCACGCTCGGCGAAATAGCGCTGTCCCTTCACGTGGAAGTGCCACGCCAACTCTTCCAGAAGGTCGCGTTTGCGATCCGTCGTGAACCGCGCGAACCGCCGGATCCCCCGCCGCGAGTCCCACTCCATCAGGAGCACCTCGACGCACCGCTTGTAGAGTTCCGCCCTTCGCTCCGGGAGTTCGAGATCTCTCTCGTACACGATGGCGATCAGTGACAGGATCAGCGGATTCGCCGCGAGGGTCTTCATCCGGACGTTGCGGTGCAATGAGTTCACGAGGTCCCGGAAGGCCTTCTCCCTCCCCGCGAACCAGTTCTGCAGGAAGCGGCGGCTCTGGTCCCAGGTGAAGTCGAGTACCTCCAGGATCACGAACCGGTCCAGGCCGCCACTGAAGCCCGCTCGGCGGCAGGTCACCGCGATCGCCGCCTTCGAGTACCGGGCGCACACCCGCTCGATCTCCGCGGCCGCCTTGCGGTACGCGTCGCCGGCCTGCTCCGCGTCTGACCCACCGAGCACCTCGTCGAGCCCGTCGAAGAGCAGAGCCGCGTCGCCCGCCTCCAGCCGCTCCTCCAGGTAGGCCTTGGCGCCGAAGAACCCGTAGCGACGCTCGCACTCCTGAACGGCGAACTCCAGGATGTCGGACAAGCCGCTGTCAATGAACCGGCGGAGTTCCACGAAGACCGGCAGCGCGGGTAGCCCGCTGTTCTCCTCCCGGCACATCCGGAACGCCAGGTGCTTCAGCATGGTCGTCTTGCCCGCGCCCGGATCACCCAGCACCACGATGTGCTGATGCTGCGCCAGTGCGTCCTCCGGCCGGACCGCGTCGCTGTGCTTGGCGATCGTCCGCTCGGCCGTTGCCGCGAGCAGTGCCGCCGGATGGCCGACGGCCAGGCGCTCGATCTCCTCGTCGGGCAGGTATCGGCGTGAGTCGCCCTCCCGGATCCTGACCTGGACGTAGAGGGCGTTCAGGTCGAGAGACTTGGCCATGTCGAGGACTCGCAGTGCTTTGAGCTCGCGCACCAGCGACTCCCGGTATGCCAGCGCCGCCCGTTCCCGGTCGTCCGCCTCCAGAGCGAGACGGCGAGCCATCGCCCGCTCCGCCTCGGCCTCGGCCTCTGCCGCCGCGGCGGTCGCCCGTTCGGTGTCCGACTTGGCCCGCTCGCGGGCGAGACTGTCCTCATAGTCCGCGCGCTCCCGCTCCAACTGCCGCTGGAACTTCTGGCTCTTCTTCCACTGCAGCAGGCCGACGACCGCGCCGACAGCAATGCCGATCAGCGCCACCGCGCCGCCGATGATCGCAGCGACGACCTCGGGTGACTGCATCACCGGGTCGGCGGGTGGGCTGGGTGCGAGCGCTAGGAGGCCGAACACGCGCGGATTGTCCACCGGGGACACCGGGACGTGATGTCGGGTGGCGGACAGGTTGGTCAAGCGCCGCCGGAAAGGGCGATGACCCGCCGGGCGTTTCGGATCACGGCCAGGTCGACCATCCGGCCGCCGGCGTCCAGGCACACGCCTCCCCCGGCCGCTTCGAAGCGGGCGATCACGTCCCGCGCGTCGCCGACCTCCGAGGGCGTCGGGGTGAAGACCTCGTGGACGACGGGGATCTGGGCCGGGTGGATGCAGGCACGTCCGCGAAAGCCCAGCCGTTTCAGGGCCAGCGTCGATCGGCGCAGCGCGTCCAGGTCGCGGAAGTCGGTGGTCACCGCGGCGGCCGGTGGGTCGAGGCCGGCTGCGGCGGAGGCCAGCACGACGGCGGAGCGGACATGGAGCAACTCGGTGTCGCCGGGGGTGACGCCGAGTTCGGCGGCGAGATCGGCTTCGCCGATCTGCATTCGGGAGACGCGGGGTGCGGCTGCGATCTCCGGTGCGGCCAGGATGGCCTGAGGCGTTTCCAGCAAGGGTACGAGACTGAGCACACCGCCGGGATCGATCTCGTCCAGGAGCTCCGCCAACGCGGAAAGCTGCTGCAGGCAGGCCTTCGCCACGACCAGCCCGCGCAGCGCGGGTGACGCCACCGCCAGCGCGTCGTCCAGGCCGTCCGGCCCCGAGTTGACGCGGACATAAATCGGCGCGTCGGGTGACTGGGCGGCCAGCCAGGATGCGACAGCGGCTCGGGCGGCGGGTTTCTCCGCGGGCGGGACGGCATCCTCGAGGTCGACGATCAGCGCGTCAGCGCCGCGCGACAGCGCCGTGGCGAGCATCTGAGGTCGGTTGCCCGGCACGTACAAAAAAGATCTCATCCGATGGTCGCCGCGCCGGAGAGGAGGGAGCGGGCGATCACCACGCGCTGGATGTCGTTGGTGCCCTCGCCGATCATCATGAGCGGGGCGTCCCGATAGAGGCGTTCGACGACGAACTCCTTCGAGTATCCGTAGCCGCCGTGCACCTGCATGGCGTTGAGCGCGCAGGACATCGCGGCCTCGGAGGCGAACGCCTTGGCCATGCCGGCTTCCATGTCGACCCGGTGGCCGTTGTCGGAGCGGGACGCGGCCCAGTACACGAGCAGCCGCGCCGCCTGCACCTGGGTGGCCATCTCGGCGAGCTTCAGCTGGATCGCCTGGAACTCGCCGATCGCCTGCCCGAACGCGCGGCGCTGCCCGGCGTAGCGCAGCGCCTCGTCGTAGGCGGCCTGTGCGATGCCGAGCGCCCGGGCGGCCACGTTGATCCGGCCGGTCTCCAGGCCGGAGAGGACCTGTTGCATGCCCCGGCCCTCGGTGCCGCCGAGCAGGTTGGTGGCGGGTACCCGGACGTCGTCCAGCAGCACCTCGCACGACTCGGTGCCCTTGTAGCCGAGTTTGGGCAGGTCCCGTTCGACGACGAAGCCGGGCGTGCCGGCCTCGACGAGGATCACCGACATGCCTCGGTGTGCGGGTGACGCCGCCGGGTCGGTCTTGCAGAGCACCGGGAGCGGGTCGGCGTGGCGGGCGTTGGTGATCCAGGTCTTGCGGCCGTTGAGGACGTACGCGTCGCCGTCACGCACCGCCGTCGTGGTGATGCCCTGCAGGTCGGTGCCGGCGTCGGGTTCGGTGAGGGCGATGCCGGTACGGCGCTTGCCGGTGGCGAGGCCGGGCAGGAACCGCTGCTTCTGCTCGGGTGTGCCGTGGCGGGCGATCAGCCAGCAGGAGAGCGAGTGGCTGCCGAGGATGCCGGCGATGCCCATCCAGCCCTTGGCGATCTCTTCGAAGACCAGCGCGAAACTGATCATGTCGGCGCCGAGGCCGCCGTACTCCTCGGGCACGGTGAGGCCGAACAGGCCCATCGAGCGCATGGTCTCGACGATCTCGGTGGGGTAGCGGCCGGAGTCCTCCCACTCCTGCGCCACCGGCCGGATCTCCCGGTCCACGAAGTCACGCAGCACGTCGCGGAACATCCGCTGCTCGTCGGACAGCTCAAAGTCCATGGTCACTCCACGGGGCGAAAGACGGGGAGGTCGCCACGCCACGCGAGCCGGACGGGCTGGTCGCAGCGGGGTTCGGGGTTGTCGATGAGGTGGGTGAGCAGGATCGGCCCCTCGGTGAGCCGGACCCGGGCCAGCGTGTAGGGCGTCTCGGCCCGGTGGACGACCGTGAAGCTGTCGACCGTGCCGGTTCCGGCCGCGGCAACCGCAGAAAGAACGGTCGTTCTGCAAAACACGCAGAACGGCCTCACTAAATACTGAAATTTCCGGCAGTTCACGCACTGTTGCAGCAGGAGCGAGCGGGTCACCGATCCACCCCCAGGATGACGGTGGCGTGGCTGGAGAAGATGCCGCCGGTGCCGTGTGCCAGGGCGAGAGAGGCACCCGGGACCTGGCGAGGGCCGCATGAGCCGCGGAGCTGGCGGACGGCCTCGACCAGGAGCAGGACGCCGAGTTGGCCGGGGTGGCAGTAGGCCAGTCCTCCCCCGCCGGTGTTGTGCGGCCCGGTGAAGCCGAGACCTTCGCCCGGTGACGCGAAGCCGAGCGCCTCCAGCCCGAGCGGCACCGAGATCGTGAAGGAGTCGTAGAGCTGGACCACGTCGATGTCGGCGGGTGTCACGCCGGCGCGGGTGAAGGCTCGCCGGCCCGAGTCGATCGCGCCGGTGCGCAGCAGGTCCGGTGCGGTCGCCATGCCGGTGTGGGTGAACGCCTCGCCGTAACCGAGGACGACCACCGGGCGCGACGGGAGGTCGCGGGCCCGTTCGAGGGAGGTCAGGACGATCGCGCCGCCGCCGTCGGTGACCAGGCAGCAGTCGAGCGCACCGAGCGGTGACGAGATCATCGGGGCGCCGAGGACGTCGTCGACGGTCAGTGTCCCCTTCCCGTAGGTCCAGGCCGCCGGGTTGAGCTGCGCCTTCTCGCGCGCGGCCACCGCCACCGCGGCCAGGGACGCGCGGTCCAGGCCGTAGGTGTGCAGGTAACGCTGGGCGACCATGGCGTAGTACGAGATCGGGTAGAGCGGGCGGTAGGGCTCCTCGAGGGCCGCCTCCGGCGTTCCCTCTTCGTAGACCCCGGTCAGGCTGCGGCTGCGTGCGGAGCGCTGATTACTCGCGTACGAGACGACGACCGTCGAACACTGCCCGGACGTGATCGCCTGGGCGGCGCGGGCCACGTACATCTCAAAGACCGAACCGCCCGCGAAGGTCGAGTCGCCCCACCGGGGCTGCAGGCCCAGCCAGTCCGCGAGCTGGGTGACCGAGAATCGGGAGATGCCGTTGGTGGCCAGCCCGTCCACGTCGCTCAGCGTGAGCCCCGCGTCGGCGAGCGCCCGGGTGATCGCCTGGGTCTGGAGTTCGAGGACCGATTTGCCGGTCTTGCCGAGATCACACTCGGCCGCACCGACAATCGCGACGCTCCCGGCAGCGCGAGTGCCGCTCGGGCCCGCGACGCTCATGGCAGCGTCAGCGTCGCGGAGGCCGGGGACACCGCGATCCGGCCGTCGTCGACCACCTCGACGTGCAGGTCCACTTCGGCGCCGATGGCGGAGCGGCGCACGGAGGAGCCGACGCAGCGAATCGTCTCGCCGGCGAAGACCAGGGACTTGAAGCGGAACGACAGTGAGGTGATCACCACGTCGGGGCCGAACCAGGAGCGCAGGGCGATGGCGAGCAGGGCACCGAACATCTGCCCGTCGACAACCGGTCTGTCGAGACCGCGCGCGGCCAGGTAGGCGGAGTCGTAGTGGAGCCGGTGCCAGTCCCACGTCGCTCCGGCGTAGGCGACCATGTCCGGCAAGTCGATTCGGCGCTCAAATTTCAACATATATGAGTGTCTCCTCGTTGACCGCGAGGACGCGCCCGGACTGGTCGGTGTAGGTGGCGACCGAGGTGACCACCAGCATCCGCTTCCCGCCGCCGGTGACCCGTTCGATCATGTCGGCGAGGTGCCAGCGCGCGGTGATCACGTCGTCCGGCCCGACCGGGCGCTCGAACCGGTAGGAGTTTCCGCCCCGGACCAGCCGCGTCCCCGGCACGTCCAGATTCCACCCGTGACCGGCGTAGCCGTCGGCGTCCCGGGGCAGTCCCGCGTACTGGTTGGTCTCGCAGATCAGCGTCGGCGGCGCCACCTCCCCGGCCAGATGCGCCGGGTCGGTGTCACCGGTGGCGAGGGCGAAGTACCGGATGGCCGCCCGGCCGAGCTGCTCCGGCGCCGTGTAGACCCGCTCCTCCCCGATCCGCGCGGCGAGTTCCGGCGTCAGCAGCGTCATGCGATCACCGCCGTCGGCACCGTCTCCAGCAGGAACTCCGGCCGTAGGAGCGCCGAGCAGACCACCGGCGTCACCACGGCGTTCGGGAAGTGCGCGGCTCGAAGTTCCCGGGTCGCCGGATAGGAGGCGGCCGCGGCGGGGGTGAGGTATTCGACCATGTGGACGACGTCCGCGCCGGTCGAGGCGAGGACGGTGTCGATGGCGCGATAGATGAACTCCGCCTGCGCCGCCAGGTCGCCGGGATGCACGGCAGCCTGGGTCTCCGGGTCGAGCGCGCCGAAGCCGGCGAGGAAGATCGTGTTCCCGGCGCGGACGGCCGGTTGGTAGGTGAGGGTGTCGTACCGCTTCCAGCCCGGGTTGATCACTTCGAGCGGTCCGGTGGCCGCGACCGCGTCGAGCGAGACCTGTGCCCCGGGAGCCACCGGCACGTCGACCAGGATCCCGGCCGCACCGGGGAACACCGGGCCCGGCAGCAGTTCCCGGCGGGGCCGGCCACACCGTGGATACTCGGCGCGCGTGGCGGTGGCCGTGTAGTCGACGGTCCGCACCAGCGCCCCGGCGTCCAGCCCGGCCGCCGCAAGCAGGTCCGCCACCCGTTGCAGGCACCACCGGTACTGCTCCCGGAAGTCCCCCTCGGCCGTGTGCACGCTGGGCAGATAGACCACGCCGTCCGCGATCCTGACCCCGTCGGCGAGCAGTTCGCCGCCGCCCGGGTGAGTCACCGCCGCGACGGCGTAGGGACTGCCGGTGCCGACGATCGACTCGACCGGCACGCGGGACACCGGCGCAAAATGATCACCGAGCACCGCGGTCCGGCGACGGTCGAGATTTGGAGCAGCCGAGGTCACGTACTCGGTCAGGTGCACGATGTCGCCGGGCGGCACGCCGAGGTGCTCGTAACCGGGCACCGCCGGCAGATACGTGGTCACTTGAGGCACCCTTCGATCGCGTCCAGCAATGCCACCGGCTCGTACCCGGCCGCGAAGACCGCCGCCGCCCCGGCACCCAGGTTCGCCGCGGCCTTGGTCCGCGCTCCCCCGCCGGTCGACCGCTCCACCCGCGACACCCGCCCGCCGGCCTCCACCAGGCCCGGCGCGTCGGCGGCGACCACGCCCGGGTCGGAAACGGCCACCGTGATCCGGGCGGCGAGCGACAGCACGTCCGGCCGGTCCAGGTCGTCGAACGTGTCCAGGTCCACCCAGCCGTCGACGACCATCGCCGCGACGCACCAGTACACCGAGAACTTCGCCTCGTAGGCGCTGCGCGGACGCCGCTTCTCCGGACCGGCGACGATCGGCACGGCGTCCGGGTGCAGTGTCACGGTCAGCGCCGCCGGTGACGTTCCCGCGAACTCGCCGGCCGCGTCGATCGACGCGTGGTTCAGCCGGCACGCCGGGTAGGGCTTGATCCCGATCCGGGTCGTCTCCCACCGCTCTCCCAGGTCGCCGAGCAGGACGGCCCGGTCCGGCTCGCGCCCGGCGAGCGCGCGGAACAGGCCGTATTCACCGTCGAGCGCACCGGCCGGCCCGGTTGCTCCGGCGGCGGCCAGCCGCGCGGCCAGGATCCCGTTCGCCGCCGCGGTTCCCGGGTGCAGCTGTTTGGTGCTCGCCGGGCTGTGCAGGAACTCCAGGAGCCCACTCGCACCACTCGCCGCGACACCGATCGCGTTGGTCAGCCCGGCGGCGTCGAGCCCGAGCAGCTTGCCGGCGGTCACGGCCGCGCCCACCACACCGCACATCGAGGTGGCGTGTAGGCCTCGCGCGTGGAAGGCGTGCGGCACCGCGGCGCCGAGCCGGCAGATGATCTCCAGACCCGCGACCAGCGCCGCGACCATCTCACTGCCGCGACTTCCGGTCTGTTCGGCAAGGGCAAGGGCAACGGGTACGCCGACCGCGCTCGCGTGCACGAGTCCACCCGCGTGGGTGTCGTCGAAGTCCAGGGCGTGCACCGCCACCGCGTTGCCGAACGCCGCCGCTACCGCACCGACCCGCTCGCCGGTGAACAGCCGCGCCTCGGGGGGACCGCCGAGCCCCCGCGCCACGACGAGAGCGGGTTCGGCGGCGCCGCGCACGATGCCGGCCACCGCACAGCCGGCCGCGTCGATCAGGTGCTCGTGGGCGACGCCGGCGACCGGGGCGGGCAGGTCCCGGAAGTCGAGTGCGGCCGCCCACTCGGCCAGGGTGGTCGCGGCCGTCACGTGCCGAACGCTCCGGCCGCGCGCAGCTCACCGAGCCGTTCCTCGGAGTAACCGAGCAGCTCTGCCACGTACGCTAAATCTTCTCCTCGCCTCGGTGCCCGCCGGAAAGCCGGCGCCTGACCGCCCACCCTGATCGGCGAAGCCACCTGGCGCACCGTGCCCCAGTGCGGATGCTCGGTCTCCACGACGAGACCTCGCGCCGTCGTGTGCGGATCGCTGAGCGCCGCCTCGACGTCGTTGACCGGACCGCACGGGATCCCGGCCGGCTCCAGCAACGCCAGCCAGTCCCCGGTGCCCTTCGTCGCGAAGATCTCCTCCAGGAGTGGGAGCAGCGCGGGCGCGTGGGTGCGCCGATCGGCGAACGTGGCGAAACGCGGGTCCTCGAGCGCCGGGTCGCCGAGGACGGTGACCAGGCGCTGCCAGAACTTCTCCTTCGCGCAGCCCACCACCACCCAGCCGTCCGCGGTCGGGAAGAGCTGGAACGGCACGAGCGACGGGTGCGCCGAATACCTGGTGCGCTCGGGCCGGAAACCGGCGTTGAGGTGCCAGGCCGCCGGGTAGGTGAGCATGCCGATCGCGGTGTCGAACAGGCTCAGGTCGCAGTCCATGCCGTACCCGTCGCGGCGGGCCGCGTGCACCCCGGCGAGCAGCGCGATCGCGGCGACGAACCCGCCGGAGTAGTCCACGATCGACAACCCGGACTTGGCCGGTGGGCCGCCGGGCTCGCCGGTGAGGTCCATCCAGCCGGCCAGGCCCTGCAGGATGTAGTCGTATCCGGGCTGCCTCGCGCGCGGCCCGGTCATCCCGAAGCCGGTGAGCGAGCAGCAGACGATGCTCGGGTTGACGTGCTTGAGCTGGTCGTACGTGATGCCGATCTTCGCGGGCACGTCACCGCGCAGGTTGGACCAGACGGCGTCGGCGTTGCTGACCAGGTCCTCGAAGACCTCCCGGCCCGCCGGGGCGGCCAGGTCGAGGGAGACCGATCGCTTGTTGCGGTTGAACGTCTCGAAGAACAGGGAGTCCTCGCCGTGCTGGTAGGGCGGCACGTACCGGCCCACGTCGCCGCCGGTGCCGGGGTCCTCGATCTTGATGATGTCGGCGCCCAGGTCGGCGAGGTGCACGGAGCCGAAGGGTCCGGCGCCGTACTGCTCGACGGCGATGATCCGGATGTCCTCGAGTGGTCTCATCGCAGGCTCCCGACCAGTTCCAGCAGGCGGTGCTGTGCCTCGCGCACCTCGTCCGGCGGCAGGCCGTAGGACGGTGGTGAGAGTTTGACGGCGTTCGCCAGGCCGTCGTAGGTTTTGATCTTTTCCGCGCACTGTCGCGGTGTGCCGGCGATGGTGAACGCGTCGACCATCTCGTCGGGGATCAGGTGGCCGAGGCTGTCCGCCGCTTGTCCGTTCTTGATGGCATTCGTCGCCTTGTCGCAGACCTCGGGGAAGTCTTTGAAAGTCCCGGCGTAGGTGCGGACCGAGGCGTAGAAGCCGACCACGTTGGCCGCCCGGCGGCGGGCTGTCCGCTCGTCCTGATCAACCGAGCAGCATGCCGCGGCCACGACGTCGAAGCTTGACCTGTCAGGAAGAACAAGGCCTCGCAGCGTCGCCGGCGGGCACAGTTCGTGGGCGATCCAGCCGTCGGCCACCTCCCCCGCCAGCGCGACCATGGCCGGGCCGACGCCGGCCAGATAGATCGGGATGTGGTCGCGGACCGGCGGGTACGGCCGGCGCCACCCGCGCATCCGGATCGAGCGCACGCCCCGGTGCGTGATCGGGTCGCCGCCGGCCAGCACGGCCCGGACGATCGCCACGGTGTCGCGCAGGCGTTCCACCGGCCGCTCGAACGGGACACCGTGCCAGTCCTGGTTGAGCCGGGCCACCCCGGTGCCCAGGCCGAGGCGGAACCGGCCCTCGGCGAGCTCGTCGAGGTCGGCGGCGGCGAGCGCGGTCAGCATGGCGCTGCGGGCGAACGCCAGCGCGATCCCGGTGCCGACGCCGATCCCGGTCGTGCCGGCGGCCAGGGCAGCGGCGGTGACGAAGGCACTGCGATGCAGCTCGGGGGCCCAGACGACACCCGCACCGGCGGCCTCGGCGGCGCGCGCGGCGGCCACCAGCTCGGTCATCGTCTCGCCCCAGGGCTGGAGGTCAATCCGCATTGCCGGGCCCGTGACCGCGCTTGTAGGTGAGCATCGTCCGGGTCCAGGTGATCACGTCGGTGCCGTCCTGGTTGAAGCCGGTGGTGAAGACCTTGACGATTCCGGCGTACGGCCGGGACTTCGACTCGCGCAGGTCGAGAACCGTGGACTTCGCATAGACGGTGTCGCCGACGAAGACCGGGCTGGGCATCCTGATCTCCTCCCAGCCCAGGTTGGCGAAGGCGTGCTGGCTCACGTCGGGCACCGACAGGCCGGTCACGATCGCGACGGTGAGGGTGGAGTTGACGAGCAGCCGCCCGTACGGGGTCCCGGCCGCGTAGTCGGCGTTGAAGTGGGACTGGTTGGTGTTCAGCGTCAGCAGCGTGAACCAGGTGTTGTCCGCCTCGGAGATGGTGCGGCCGAACGGATGCCGGTACGTGTCACCGACGCGGAAGTCTTCGTAGTAGCGGCCGAGCATGCGGCGAAGCTAGCACTTGTTTCGCACAGTGGAAAGGTGTTTCCATCTAGCGATGCTCGACGCGTTCCTTTACCTGCACATCGTGCTCATGGTCTTCTGGCTCGGAGGGGACCTGGGAGTCTTCTACTCCAGCCGCTACGTGATCGACCCCGCGCTGGCCCCGGCCGCCCGGCTCACCGCCTTGAAGATCATGTCCGGCCTGGACCTCGGGCCCAAGATCTGCCTCATCCTGTTCCTGCCCAGCGGGCTCACGCTGATCTCCCTGGACGCGCACGGCGGCTCGGTGTTCGGGATCGACCTGCTGCCCTGGTGGCTGCTCCTGCCGGTGTGGCTGGGCGCGTTCGGGTGGCTCTGGCTGATGTACACCGACCACCACGAGCCGGGCAGGCATCCGCTCGTCCGCCGAGCCGACTGGACCATCCGGATCGCGGTGGTGGCCGGCATGGCGGCCACCGGCGTCTACACGCTGGTCGCGGCCGAGCCCTTCGGCGTGGACACGAATCCGAAGTGGCTCGGCGGCAAGGTGCTGCTCTACGCCCTGGCGATCGCGGCCGGGCTGGGCATCCGCCGCACGCTGCGGCCGTTCGGCGCCGCCTTCGCCACGGTGATGGCGGGCGGCGCCGACGGCGAGACCGAGCGGGTTCTCAAGAGCAGCGTGAACGGGTGCCTCCCGTACGTCTGGGCGATCTGGACCTCAGTCCTGCTGGCCGGCCTCCTAGGCGTAGCCAAACCCCTGGCCACCCTGTAGCAACCCCAACCTTGCGTGTGGATTTCCGCCTCTATACGCGCCCCTAATCCACACACAAATTTCAGTCGATGGGCTGGTAGCCGAGCTGAGCCGAGATGCGAGCCGCTGCCTCCTGGAGGTCGGCGACGGCCTGCTGGTCGGAGTCCGGCTTGAAGCGCAGCGCCGGACCGGCCAGGCTGATCACGGCCACCACCCGGGCGTCGTGGTCGAAGATCGGCGCGGCCACCGACGCCGCGCCGGCCTGGCGCTCGCCGAGCGAGGTGGCGTACCCCTTCCGGCGGATCGCGGCGAGGTCCTTGCGCAGCTTGGCCGCGTCCGTGATGGTCCGGTCCGTCACCGCCGCGAGCGGGTGCCGGGCCAGGTAGGCCTCCACCTCGAAGTCCGGCAGGAAGGCCAGGAACGCCTTGGACGACGCGCCCGCGTTCAGCGGGAACGGGATGCCGAGCGACACCTCCAGGCGCAGCTCCTGGTCCGGCACCACCTGGTCGACGTAGAGGCGGGTGTCGCCGCGGCGCAGCGACAGCGTCGCCGTCTCGTGGGTGCGCTCGGAGAGGTGCTTGAGCTCCGGCGCGGCCATCGCCCGCACGTCGGTCCGGGCCAGGTAGGCGCGGCCGAGCGCGACAGCGGCGTGGCCGAGCGCGTACCGCCGGGTGGACGGGTCGACGGTGATCAGCTCGCGGCTGCGCAGCGCGGTGAGGATGCGGTGCACGGCCGCCTTGGTGAGACCGAGCGCGGTGGCGATCTCGGTGACGCCGAGATCCGGCTGGTCGGCCCGCCCGAAGTAGAGCAGGACGTCCATGGCGCGCTCGACCGCGGCGATGGACCGGGACTGGCTCTCGTCCTCGGCCGGAGCCGGCGAGGCCGGCGGCACGGTACGGCTGGGCACAGCGAAACTCCCCCGGAACAGGATCGGAACAAACTCCGCCAGAGCGTAGCGCGCCATTCCACTGTGCGAAACGACGTCCTGTTGACACAGGCCTCCGCGCCTCGTTACGTTCACCGTAACGCCGTTTCCTTATGCGAAACGAGGGAGACTTGGACAGCCAGACGTTCCGTTCCGTGCTCGGCCAGTGGCCGAGCGGCGTCTGTGTGGTGACGACGACCGGCCCGCACGGGGTGCACGGCATGACCGCCAGTTCATTCTCCTCGGTCAGCCTCGATCCGCCGATGGTCTCGGTGTGCCTCGGTAACCATCTGCCGAGCCGGGCGCTGCTCGGCGCGGCGGGAAAGTTCGCGATCAGCTTCCTCGGCAAGGACCAGGCGCACATCGGCCGCCGCTTCGCCGGCCAGGACACCAGCGTCACCGACCGGTTCGCCGGGCTGGACTGGGTCACCACCCCGAACGGCTGCCCGGTGCTCGCCGACGCGGTGGCGTGGCTGGACTGCAGGGTGGCGCACGCGTACCCGGGCGGCGACCACACGATCTTCGTCGGTGAGGTGACCGAGGCGGCCACGCCCCGGCTGATCTCGCCGCTGCTGTTCCACTCGCGCAGCTGGGGCCAGGTGGCCGACCCGCTGCCCGAGTCGGTCACCCTCGCCGTCGACCACGACGCGGTCTCCTTCGCGTTCGCCACCGGCGGACCGGCCGGGCTGCCGTCGCCGGAGCGGATCATCGCCGCCAAGCAGGCCGGGCGTGTCGTCGTCGGCTACGTGACCGACGCGTTCGACCCGGACCGCGAACAGGAGGTGCTCGCCACGATCGGCGCCCTGCACGCGCTGGGCTGTGACGAGATCGGCTGTGCCGAGTCGGACACCCGGCCCGCCTCGCCGCTGCAGGTGCGGCGGGTGCTGCAGGACGCGATGGTCCGGGTCCGCCCGGCGGTGCTGCGCGTCCGCCTGACCGGCACCAACCGCCTCGCCCTGGTCAACGCGCTGGTCGCGATGAAGAGCGGAGTCTCGCACTTCGACGTCGTCGCACCCGGCACGGACAGCACCGGGCTGCACCTGGGTGACCTGATGCACCTGTCGCACCAACTTGACGTCAACGTTCAGTTCCCCCCGATCCAGGGAGTTGCACCATGGCAGACCGACTTCTCGGTGAGAAGCTCGTCGACGACATGACCGTCGAGGAGAAGGCCCGCGCGGCCCTCGTCGAACAGGTCCTGCCGGCACTGCGGGCCCGGGCCGAGCAGGCTGACCGGGACGGCGCCTTCCCGCGCGAGCACATCGACGTGCTGCGCGACGCCGGCCTGCTCGGGCTGATCGTCCCCGAGGAGTACGGCGGGCTCGGCGGCACCCTGCGCGACCTGGCCGCCGCCACGTACGCGATGGGCAGCGCCTGCCCGTCGACCGCGCTCGCCTTCTTCTTCCACAACACCTCCGCCTCCCGCGGGCTGCTGCCCCTGGAGGCGATCGAGTCCGGCCTCTTCGGCGACGACGAGGTGCCGGTCGTGAAGGCGTTCGCCGAGCGGGTGCTGCGACTGATGTCCGGCGGCACGTGGCTGGCCAACTTCGCCAGCGAGTCGGTGAAGAGCAGCGGCGCGAACATCTCGATCGCCACGACGGCCGTACCGGCCACCCGCGACGGCGTCGCCGGCTGGGAGCTCACCGGCGAGAAGTCGTTCGGCTGCGCCACCGGCATCGCCGACTACTACCTGGTCACCGCGCGCCTCGACGGTTACGAGAAGGCCGACGGGCTGGTCATGTTCCTGGTGCCGCGAGAGGCGCCGGGCGTCTCCGAGCGCCCGTTCTGGGACGGGCTCGGCATGCGGGGCAGCGCCAACCACGGGATCAGGCTGGACTCGGTGTTCATCCCGCAGGAGGACTCGCTCACCGTGCCCGGCGCGTTCGTGCGGATGCTGCAGGTCAGCCGGGGCAGCTTCGTCGGCAACCAGCTGGCGATCACCGCGGTCTACGTGGGCGCGGCGCAGGGTGTCTACGACGACACGCTGGAGCGGCTCACCCGCAAGACGTTCGCCGACACGGGACGGCCGATCGCCGAGTCGCCGATGCACCAGGTGATCATCGGGGACATGACGGAACGACTGGAGACGGCGTACCTGTGGCTGCGCCGCCAACTGCTCCTCGAGACGTGCGAACCGCCGATCGCGACCAAGGCCGAGGTGTACGCGCAGTGGCGCGTCGCCAAGGGCTCGATCTGCCAGGCCGCGTTCGACGTGGCGCTCGGCGCGTTCAAGGCGTCCGGGACCTCGGGCGCCACGATGAACGGCGTCGTTGGCCGCGCCCTGCGGGATCTGGCGATGGGCCTGGTCATGACGTTCCCGCCGGAGCGGGGCCGTCTGGAGGCCGCGTCCGTGATCACCAGCAACAAGGCGAACGAGCTGTTTGCGAGTGTGGGCCGGTGAAGGATCTCGTCGACGGTTCGTGGGAGACGTGCACAACTTCGACTGGTGTCGAGCTGGAGAACCCGGCCACCGGTGAGGTTCTCGGTCCGGCGCTGGGCTCGTCACCGGCCCGTGTTCAGGCCGCGATAGCGGCGGCCAACGCCCTCGGCACGTGGGACTCTTCCGGCCGGGCTGACATTCTGGACGCGGTTGCCGCGGCTGTTGCCGAGGCCGCTGACGAGATCGTCCGGTTGGAGGCCGCGGCGACGGGCGTCCCGATCCGCCAGACCACGCCGCTCGGCATGATCCTCTCCGGTGCGTTCGCGCTGGCCGCGGCCCAGCTCCGCAGCGGACTGCTGACCTCGTCGGTGACCCGTGAGGACGGCCGTGAGGTCCTGGTCGAGCGCCTGCCCTGGGGCCCGGCCGCCTGTCTGGTGCCGTGGAACGCGCCGGCACCGATGGCCGCGCACAAGGTCGCCAACGCGCTCGCCGCCGGGTGCCCCACGATCCTCAAGCCCAGCGAGTACGCGCCGTTCGGCACCGAGCGCCTGGCCGAGGCGATCGACGCGGCACTGCGGGCGGCCGGGGCGCCGCCGGCACTGTTCCAGCTGCTGCACGGCGGCGCGGAGACGGGCGCGGCGATCGTCTCCGACCCGCGGATCCGGGCCGTGTCGTTCACCGGCGGGCTGTCCGGGGGCCGCGCCGTCGCTGCCGCCTGCGCGTACGACATCAAACCGGTCCAGCTGGAGCTCGGCGGCAACAACGCGCTGATCGTGCTCCCGGACGCGGACGAGGAGGTCGCCGTACGCGCCGCCGCCGAACTGCTCACCACGCTCAACGGGCAGTGGTGCCGCGCGCTGGGCCGGCTGATCGTGCCGGCCGGGCGCGAGGCGGCTCTGGTCTCGGCGGTGCTCGACCGGGTGTCGGCGATGCGCACCGGCGACCCCGTCTCCCCGGCGACCGATTACGGCCCGCTGATCCACTCCGGGCACCGCGCCGCGGTGGTGACGGCCCGCGACGGCCTCGGCGGCACGGTCCACCGGGCGAAGCTCGCCGGCCCCGGCAACACCCTCGCCCCGGCGCTGGTCACCGGCGCCGACCCGGCCCGCACCACCGAGGAGATCTTCGGCCCGGTCGCCGCGGTGCACGGATACACCACCGTCGACGAGGCGGTCGCCCTGGCCAACGGCACGAGGTACGGCCTGGAGGGATACGTCATCGGCACCGACGAGCAGGCCGCACTCGCCGTCGCGAGGCGGATCCGGGCCGGGGAGGTGAAGGTCAACGGCTCGTCGATCATGAGCCTGCACCTCTTCACTCCGCGGCCCGCCTGGGGCATCTCCGGCTACTCCGAGGAGGGCACCGCGGAGACGTTGCTCTTTTTCACCAACCCGCGGGTCGTAGGCGTGGAGGCCGGCTTCGCGCTACACACTCAATCATGACCGCCACTGCGCTGCGGGCGCTGCTCGCCTCCGACCAAGTGACACACGTGCCCGGCGTCTACGACCCGGTGACGGCCGCACTGGCCGTGCGGGCCGGGCACCGGGCCGTCCATCTGTCCGGCGCGGCCGTCTCGGCGATCACGCTGGGACGGCCCGACCTCGGCTATGTGCACGCCACCCAGATCGCGGACCGCGCGCAGACCCTGGTGCCCGCGCTGGACGGGGTGCCGCTGCTGGCCGACGCGGACACCGGTTACGGCAATCCGCTGCACGCGGTGTGGACGGGGATGGCGTACGCGCGGGCCGGTATCTCCGGACTGCACCTGGAGGACCAGGTCGCGCCCAAGCGCTGCGGGCATCTGGCGGGCAAGGAGGTGGTCGAGATCGGCCTGGCGGCCGCCAAGATCTCCGCGCTGGCCGATCAGGTGCCCGAGCTCGCGCTCATCGCACGGACCGATGCGTACGCGGTGAGCGGCCTCGACGAGACCATCGTCCGCTGTGGCGCCTACGCCGAGGCGGGAGCCGACGCTGTGTTCCCCGAGGGTGTCGACTCCGCCGAGGACCTGGAGCGGCTGCATCGCGCGCTTCCTGGCGTACCCATCGTGATAAATCGCTCGGAAGCCGGCGGCGCCCGGCCCGAGATCTCCGACGCCGAGCTCGCGAAGCTCGGTGTCCGCCTCGTCCTGCACCCGGTCGCCGCGCTGCTCGCCGCCATGCGGGCGGTGTCGCTCACCTACCGGGCCATCGCCGACACCGGCTCCGCGGAACCCGTCGACCGGATGCCGTGGGCCGCGTTCACCGCCCTGGTCGGCCAGGACGAGGCACTCGACCTGGACGCCCGTTACGTTCCCGGAAGGCTGCAGACGTGAACCGCATCCTGGTGGCCGGCGCCGGTCCGGTCGGGCTCACCGCCGCCCTGGCCCTGGCCCGGCGCGGCTTCGAAGTCACCGTGGTGGAGTCCGGCGACCAGCTGGCCGCCGAGTCCCGCGCGTCGACGTTTCACCCACCGACCCTGGAGATGCTCGACGAACTCGGTGTCTGCGACGACCTGCGGGCCCGGGGACTGGTCTCGCCGACGTTCGCGTACCGCGACCGCCGGGACGGGCTCGTGGCGATGCTCGATCTCGCGGTGCTCGCGGGCGACACCCGCTTTCCCTACCGGCTGCAGTGCGAGCAGTCGAAGCTCACGCCGATCCTGCTCGACCACCTGCTCCGGTACGAGGGCTGCGAGGTCCGCTTCGGCTGGCACGCCGCCGACGTGACGACCCATCCGTCATCGTTGACGCTGAGCAGCACCGACGGGCGGACGGTCGAGGGGGCCTGGCTGATCGGAGCGGACGGTGCCCACTCGGCGGTGCGGCGGGCGACCGGGGTGACCTTCGACGGCATCACCTATCCGGAGCGGTTCCTGGTCGCGTCGGTGGACGAGGACCTGACCGCCTGGCTGGACGACCTGGCCGCGGTGAATTACGTTTTCGACCCGGTGGAGTGGTGTGTGCTGCTCCGCACCCCCGATCATTGGCGCGTCCTGCTGCCCACGCCGCCCGACACCACCGACATTTCCGAAATTTCACGACTTGGGAGTCGGCTGCGCGAGGTCTTCGATCCGGGACGGCCGTGGCGCGTCGCGCACACGAGCATGTACCGCGTCCATCAGCGCGTGGCGACCTCCTTCCGCACCGGCCGCGTCCTGCTCGCCGGCGACGCCGCCCACGTCAACAACCCGCTGGGCGGCCTGGGCATGAACTCCGGCATCCACGACGCCGTCGCGTACGCCGCCGCCCTGGCCACCGGTGACGACAGCGCCGTCTGGGCCGCGGCGGCCGACCGGCGCCGGATCGCTCTCGAATACGTCCAGAGCGTCTCCCACCAGAACTACGAACGCCTGCGCGCAACCGACCCCGACGCCCGCGCCGCCCACCTGAACAGCCTGCGCGAGACCGCGGCCGACCCGGCTCTCGCCCGCGCGTCCCTCCTGCGCAGCTCGATGATCGCCTCCCTGCGCCCGGTCCCCGCATGATCACCCCGATCGGCGGGCTCGGTGGCGGGTCGATCTCGCGGGAGAATCCGGCTCGGTTCGTGGAGATCGTGGGGTCGGTGGTGGAGACGCCGCCGGAAGCCGTCGACGCGATCGTGCGCCGGGCCGACGCCGAGCAGCGCGCCTGGGCGGCCCGGCCGCTGCCGGACCGGCTCGCCGCGCTGCTGCGCGCCGCGAGCGCGATCGAGGACGCGACCGGCGAGCTGGCCACGCTGCTGGCACGCGAGTCCGGCAAGGTGGTCGGCGACTGCCGGGGCGAGATCGGCTTCGCGGTTCGCTATCTGCGGTGGGTGGCCGAGCATTCTCTTGACGCGTACGCCGACCGCGAACTGGACGACGCCCTCGGCCGGATCGTCGAACAGCGCCGGCCGTACGGTGTCATCGCCGCCGTCACCCCCTGGAACGCGCCGATCATCCTGACCGTCCTGAAGGTCGGCCCCGCCCTGGCCGCCGGCAACGCGGTCGTCGTCAAGCCGTCCCCGCTCGCCCCGCTCACCGTGGACCGTGTGATCGGCCTCTTCGACGCCCCGATCCGCGCCGTGCACGGCGGCCCGGCCACCGGCGCCGCCCTGGTCGGCCACGAGCTGGTCCGCAAGGTGGCCTTCACCGGCGGCACGGCCGGCGGTCGTGCCGTGGCGGCCCTGGCCGGCGACCGCCTCACCCCCACCGTCATGGAGCTCGGCGGCAACGACCCGGCCGTCCTTCTCGACGACGCACCCTTCGACGACGCCGCGATGGACCGCCTCGTGATGGCCAGCTTCGCCACCAGCGGCCAGGTCTGCATGGCCGCCAAGCGGCTCTACGTGCCCCGGGCCCGGCTCGACGAGTTCACCGGTGCCTACCAGGCCGCCGCCGCCCGGGTCCTGGTCACCGGCGACCCCCTCGCCGACGGCGTCACCATGGGCCCGGTCGTCTCCGCCTCCGCCCAGCGAGCCGCCCAGGCTCTGATCAGCGGCGACGCCCGCCCACTCGGCCGCTTCGACGCCGAACCCACTACCGGCTACTTCGTCCAGCCAACCCTCGTCGTGGACCCCGACCCGCGAGCACCCCTGGTCGTCGACGAGCAGTTCGCCCCCGTCGTCCCGGTACTCCCCTACGACGACGAGAACTCGGTCCTGGCCGCCGCGAACGCCGGCGAGCTCGGCCTGGGCGCCTCGGTCTGGAGCGCCGACGAGGAGCGGGCCTTCGCGTTCGCCCGCCGCTTCGAGGCCGGCTTCACGTTCGTCAACACCCACAACCGCACCGGCATGACGCTGCGAGCACCGTTCGGCGGCGTGAAGCGCTCCGGCTGGGGCCGCGAGTACGCCACCGAGGGCCTGACCGAATACGTCCAGACCTGCGTCATCCACGCCCCGGCACCCTTCCGCCCCGGCGCCCCCACCCCCACAACCACCCCCACCGCCTACCCCGCGTGTTGAGTTGCGCCCCGGCGGCACGACCCTCGCGTGTGAAATTCGGGTGCGGAGGGAGGCCGAACTCCACACGCAGGGCAGCGACGACCATTGCGTGTGGAGTTGGGGTGCGGAGGGAGGCCGAACTCCACACGCGGAAGGGGGTGTGACTTGGGTCACGTGGGTTCACGTGGGGTGGGGGTGGGTCGTCTCGTGTGCGTTCGAGCGTGTGAGGAAGGAGCAGCGCGGTGCACGAGATCGTGATTCTGGGAGCGGGGTACGCGGGGATGGCCACGGCCGTGAGCCTGGCGGGACGGACCCGGCGGCGGGGTGACGTGCGGATCACCGTGGTGAACGCGAGTGAGCGGTTCACCGAGCGGCTCCGGCTGCATCAGACGGCCACCGGGCAGGAGCTCGCCGATCTGCGGATCCCGGATCTGCTGAGCGGGACCGGTGTCGAGCTGGTGACCGGCTGGGTCACGGCGATCGACACGGGCGCCAAGCGGGTGCGGGTCGATGACGAGCGGGAGATCGGGTACGACACGCTGGTCCTCGCGCTGGGCAGCGCGACCGACACCGGTGCCGTGGCGGGTGCGGACGAGTTCGCGTACACCCTGGACAGCCGGACCACGGCGGAAGCGCTCGCGCGACGCCTGGCCGCACCGGGCACGAAGGCCGTCGCGATCTGTGGCCTGGGGCTGACCGGCGTCGAGGCGGCCGCGGAGATCGCTGAACGGCATCCCGGCCTGGACGTCACGCTGATCGGCGGCGGCGCACCGGGTGCCGGTCTCGGCCCGCGCGCCCGGCGCCACCTCGACAGGGTCCTCGACCGGCGAGGGGTACGTGTACGCGGCGGCGTTCGCATCCTCAAGGTGCTGCCGGACAGCGTGGAGATCAGCGGCGGGGAGACCGTTCCCGCGGATGTGGTGGTGTGGGCCGGCGGCGTGAAGGCGCCCGCACTGGCAACCGCGGCCGGGCTGGCGACCGACCGGCACGGGCGGATCCTCACGGACGGGACGCTGCGGTCGGTGAGCGACCCGGCCGTGTACGCGGTCGGGGACGCCGCCGCGATCGAGCAGGGATACGGGACGATCCACGGGACCTGTCAGAGCGGGATACCGACCGGGGTGCAGGCGGCCTGGGCGATCAGCCGGGAGCTCGACGGGCGGGCGCCGCGGCCGTTCCGGTTCGGCTATCTGCACACGCCGGTGAGTCTGGGGCGCCGCGACGCGGTCGTGCAGTTCACCCGGCCGGACGGGAGCGCGACCCGGTTCGCGCTGACCGGGCGGGCCGCCGTCTGGTACAAGGAGACGGTGAGCGCGTCGCCGTGGCCGACCTACCGCCGGCTGGTGCGCAACCCGGGGCCGGGGCGGCTCGGCTGGCGCCGCGGTGGGACATTCACCCGATGATCTTCGACGACTACCGCAATCTGCTGTTCTCGGTCGCCTACCGGATTCTGGGCTCGGTGACCGATGCCGAGGACGCCGTCCAGGACACCTGGGTGCGCTGGTCGGGGGCGGACCGGTCGCGGGTCGCCGAGCCCAAGGCCTACCTGGTGCGGATCGTCACGAACGTGGCGATGGACCGGCTGCGCTCGGCGCAGGCGCGGCGGGAGACGTACATCGGGCCGTGGCTGCCGGAACCCGTCCTCACCGACGGTGACGCCGGCGACGACCTGGCTCTCGCCGAGTCGGTGTCGGCCGGGCTGCTGATGCTGCTGGAGAGCCTCAGCCCGCTGGAACGCGCGGTGTTCGTGCTGCGGGAGGCGTTCGGGTTCGGCTACGCGGAGATCGCGGCGGCGGTGGAGCGGTCCGAGGAGGCGGTGCGGCAGGCCGCGCACCGGGCGCGCGGGCACGTCCGGGACCGGCGGCCGCGGTTCACCGCCTCCCGGGCCCGGCACCGGGAGGTGGCCGAGCGCTTCTTCGCGGCGGCCGGGGGCGGTGACATCAACGCGCTGATGGACATGCTGGCGCCGGACGTCACGCTCTGGACCGACGGCGGCGGCAAGGTGCGCCAGGCGCTGCGCCCGGTCACCGGGGCCGAGCGGGTCGCCGCCTGGCTGGCGGGCGTCGGCAGCCGGGCGTACGAGGGAATCGAACCCGCCGAGATGCACGCCGAACTGGCCGAACTCAACGGCGCCCCGGGCCTGGTCTTCACCGGCGCGGGCCGGGTCTTCGCCACGCTGACCCTGGACCTCGACGCCGAGGGCCGCATCGTCGCCATCCACAACATCGCCAACCCGGACAAACTGCGATCGGTCGCGGCCGGGACGGTGCATCCGTTGCACGGGTGAGCACAATGGACGCCGTGGATGCCTCCCTCCTGTTCGACGCCGGCCTCAGCCTCGCCCGGGGCGAGCGTTACGAGGAGGCGGCGTCCGCCTTCGCCGGCGCCGCGGTCGCTCACGAGCGTTCCGGCGAGCCCCTGCAGGCTGCTCGCGCGCTCACCAATCTCGGCAACGCGCTCCAGCTGGCCGGCCGCACCGAGGACGCGGTGCTGGCCGGCGAGCGGGCGGCGGAGGCGTTCCGCGCGCTCGGCGATCAGGCGGGCGCCGGGGCGGCGCTGACGAACGTGGGCTCAGCCCTGCGCGACCTGGGGCGGCCGGACGAGGCCCGGGCACGCTGGTCCGAGGCGATCACCCTGCTCCAGGCGGCCGGCCTCAACGCGCAGGCGGAGCAGGTTCAGGGCCTGGTGTAGTCCACGACCGCGCGGGCGGTCAGCAGCGGTCGCAGCCACGCGCCCAGCTCGAGGTGGGCGGGGTGTGCCTGATATGCCCGGAGATCAGCCTCGTCGCGATGTGTCGTGCGCAGGTGCAGGTGCCACGAGACGTCGGTGCCCAGCTCGTCGACGTGCGCCTCCAGCGACCGGATCTCGGAAACGGCACCGGCAAGTTCTTCCAAACGCAACTTGGCCTTGGCAGCATCGCCCGCATCGGAAAACTTCATGAGTACGACGTGCACCAGCACTTTGCGCCTCCGAACCCCTATTGCGAATGTGGCACCCAAGTGTAGTTTTGGGAAACGCCGTTTCGCTAGGGGGAACCGGATGCCCTTCGTACGTGTCGCCGCCGCCCAGATCGAGGCCGGTCAGGACGTGGCCGAGAATCTCGCCGCCTGTCTGCGCGTGATCGACTCCGCGGCCGAGCAGGGCGCTCAACTGGTGGTGCTGCCCGAGTTCTGCAATCACCTGTCCTGGTACCCGTCGCGCACCCGGGCGCACGAGCTCGCCACCCGCACCGGCGACGCCTTCCTCACCGCGATCGCCGACCGCGCACGATTCCACGGGATCTGGATCAAGATCAACGTCACTTTCGCGTACGCCGGAGGCCGCACCGGCGGCACCAACCTCCTCGTCGACCCGTCCGGTGCGATCGCCGGCCAGTGTGACAAGCAGACGCTGATGGGCGCGGAGAACGACTTCCTGGAACCCGGTGCGTCGATCGGCCCGGTGGTGGACACGCCGCTCGGCCGCCTCGGCATGTACGCCTGCATGGAAGGCGTGATCAACGAGGTCGCCCGCGGGCTCGCCCTCCGTGGCGCTCAGGTGCTGCTGAACAGCTTGAACAGCTTCGCGCTGGACGAGGCGGACCTGCACATCCCGGTGCGCGCGGCGGAGAACAAGGTCTGGGTCGTAGCCGCCAACAAGGTCGGCCCGCTGCTCCCCCGCGACGAGCTGCCGGCCATCGCGGAACGGCTGGGCGTGCCGCCGGAGTGGCTGCACGGCGCCGGCGAGAGCCAGATCGTCGCACCGGACGGAACGGTCCTGGCCAAGGCACCGCGGACCGGCGAGGCCGTCGTAGTCGCCGACATCGACCCGTCCGCCGCGGACGACAAGCGACGTCCGGACGGCACGGACATCTTCGCGTCGCGGCGCCCGGAGATCTACGGCCCGATCGCGGCACCACCGGTGGGCCGCCGCCGGCCACCGGGAGCGGCGTCACTGCCGGTGGCGGTGGTCCGCGACATCGAGCACGTGCGGGAGGCGGCCCTGGCCGGCGCCGAGCTGATCGTGCTCCCCGAGGGAACGGGCACGACCGAGGAGATCGCGGCGGCGCTGCGCGGGACCACCTCTCATGCGGTGACCAGCACGGCTGACGAAGGCGTACTCATCAGAGAAGACGGCCTGGTGAGCCGGCAACCACGCCTGCACGGCATCGGGGCCGGGGCTGGAACCGGGGCCGGCGTCGGCGTTGGGGCCGGCACCGGCGTCGGCGTCGGCGTTGGGGCCGGCAAGGAGATCACGCCGATGGATCTTCCGTGGGGGCGGCTCGCGATCATCGCCGGGGACGACGCGCTCTACCCGGAGACGTTCCGGCTGGCGGCGCTGCTCGATGTGGACGTGGTGGCGGTGCCCTACTCGGCGCAGGAGCACTGGGAGTTGGCGTTGGGCCTGCCGGAACGCGCCGCGGAGAACCGGCTGAACCTGGTGGTGGCGACACCGCTCGACCAGCCCGCCGCGATCCTCGCGATGACACCGGACTTCACGCTCTGGACGCGCTGGGAAGGCCCGTTCACCGGGCGGATCTCGACGCCGATCCGCTTCGACGTGCCCGCCGGCTGCCCGTCCGGCGCCGCGTCCGTCGCACCCGCGCAAGCCGCGAACCGCCTGGTCTCCCGCAACACCGATCTCGTCGACGGCCGTCCATGGCGGCTCGTCGGCGCATTGACCGCTCCATGACAGAACCAGTTGACGCGACTTGACACGACGTGACTTGAAGCGAATTGACCCGAGTTGACGTGACTGGCTCGACGTGACTTGAAGCGAATTGACCTGAGTTGACGTGACTGGCTCGACGTGACTTCACGTGACTTGACTTGAGATGACTTGACGTGACTTGAAGGGGTGCAAGCCATAGTGGCCGAGACGACTCAGCACGTGGAGGACATGGTCGACGGCTCGCCTGTCGTCGACGTGCACGACACGTTCCACTACTACCGGCAATTGCTCGCCGATCTGAAGGCGAAGATTGACGCCCGGTTCGAGACGACCCGTGACCCCTCGACACTGGACTTGCAGACCTACGGGACGTACCCGGACGGGCCGGGCGGATCGCTGGAGGCGTACAGCGGGCCGGAGGTGGACTGGCTTGTTCACTCCTGGATCGGCAACCCGGGTGCCAGCTTCGCGAACCTGCACCTGACCTGCTGGCTCGGGCCGCAGGTGAAGGTGCCGCATCTGGGCATCGCGCTGCTGGTGTGGCCGGGCGGGTGGTTCTACCTCGACTCGGTGCCGCGGGTGAACATGGTTGAAGAAGCCGACTATTTCGACAAATATTATTCGTCACTGGACGCGGAGTGGCTGGAGCTGCGGGAGGATCCGCAGTTTGAGTACTTCGTGAGCCGTGCCGGGTTCATCCGGGCGAGCCTGTCGCCGACCGCCTACTGCTACTCGTTCGAGCGGTCGCAGCGGAACCTGGAGATCGTGTCGGCTCGGGCGCACGCGCATGTCGACCGGTGGCTGAAGTGGGTCGACGACGCCGAACCGGTGCCGGTCGCGGAGCGGGCGGCGCTGGCGGCCACCGACGAGACGATTCGGCGGAACATCGCCGAGCGGGACCCGGCGAACGTCATGGGTGTCCGGTTCTTCGGCGAGGAGACGACGAACAAGCTGGTCCGGGCGCTGTGGGGCGGAGACCGGGAGCTTCCGCGGCCGGGGGTGCCGTCATGAGCGTGCGCTCGGTGTGGTGGGCGGCTTCGATCCCGGGTGCGGTGGCGCCGTTCGACACCGCGCATCTGCGCGTGTTCTATCCGTCTCGCCCGACAGGGTCGGATGAGGAGCGCCTCACCGGCGTCTTCCCCGCTGACCCCTCTCTCGCCCCCTACCCGGTCGTGCTGATCGTCTCCGGGGTGAACGTCGGGCAGGAGGCCTACCGGTGGCTCGCCGTCGAGCTGGCGTCCCGGGGCTATGTCGCGGTCACCTACGACTGGGTCGGTGAGCTGTTCGGCGGCCTCCGCGGCATCACTCCCGGCGTCGAGTTGGCCGCAGCCCGCCCGGACGCTTACGGCACGCGGGCCACGACACCATCGGTACCCGCAGTCCTGTCCGCTTTGTCCGAGATTTCATTCTCTAACCTATTAAATCTCGGCAACGTCGGTCTCATCGGGCACTCAGCCGGCGGCACCGTCATTCTCCAGAGCGCCCGATTCTTCCCCGAGGTCAAGGCCGTCGCAGCCTACGGCACCCACACCATGGTGGCGACGATGCTCGGCTGGCCGGCCGGCACCGTCCTGCCCGCACAGGTCGACTGCCCGGTCCTGCTGATGAACGGCGAGAACGACGGCGTGATCAACGGATCCGCCGACCGGTACGGCTCGCCGGCCGGCCGGGACCCGATCAGCCGGACCTTCGACGAGGCCCTGCCCGGCAGCGACGGCGATCACCTGCAGGTCACCTTCTCCGGCGCCAACCACTTCGGGATCGCGCACCCGGTCGACGAGACGGCCGCGCGGGCCTTCCTCGACGAGGAGGCGACCACCGACCCGGCCGCGACTCGCGCCGCGCTGGCCGACGTCACCGCGGCGTTCCTCGACGTCCACCTGCGCGGCGCCTCCGGTGACGCGCTCGACAAGGCACTCCAGAACCCCGACATCGCCGGGATCCGGCGGAGGTAACAGCCATGCTCAAGAACTTCTGGTACGCGGTGGAGTTCTCCGACCGGGTCACCACCAAGCCGGCCCGGATCACCGTTCTCGGGCAGTACCTGGTCGTCTACCGCACGCCGAAGCAGGGCCGGGTCGTGGCGCTGAGCGACCTGTGCGTGCACCGGGGCGCGGCCCTCTCCGGCGGCTGGCTCAACGATGACAAGATCGTCTGCCCGTACCACGGGTGGGAGTACGAGCCGGACGGCCAGTGCGTCAAGATCCCGGCGAACCTGCCCGGTCGTGGCATTCCGCGCAAGGCGCGCGTCGACTCGTACCCGGTGCGGGAGAAGTACGGCTTCGTCTGGGTGTTCCTGGGCGACCTGCCCGAGGACGAGCGGCCGCCGATGCCGGTCTGGCCGGAGTTCGACGATCTCGTGGAGAACGGCGGCAAGTTCCGCGTGGTCACCGGCGAGTTCCTCTGGAACGCCAACTACGAGCGGATCCTGGAGAACGGCTGCGACATCGCACACGCGCCGTTCGTGCACGCCGGGCGGTTCGGCAACCCGGAGAAGCCGCAGGTGCCCGATTACGAGGTGGAGCATCCGGACGAGTGGTCGGCGTTCGCCACGGTCGACCTGCACCCGCCGAAGCCGTCGGGTCTCTGGGGGCGGTTCGGCCGGCTCGTCGGCAACGACCTCAAGAAGCGCCCGCCGGTGACCACGTCGGCCGGCTGGATGCTGCCCAACATGATCAAGCTGCACGTCCGGCTGCCGATCGGCGACATGATCATTTATGACACCAACATCCCGATCGACGAGACGCACACGCTCGTCAAGTGGGTCGCGCTGCGCACGTTCTTCACCGGCACGTGGGCCAACAAGGACGCGATCAACCGGACGATGCGCATCTTCTACGAGGACGCTGCTGTGGTCGACAAGGTGCGGCCCGAGCTGCTGCCGTTCGACCTCGGCGCGGAACTGCACATCAAGAGCGACATCATCGCGGTCGAATATCGCCGGCGGCGCCAGGAACTCGCGGAGAAGGGCTGGCTGCTCAGCGAGGAGGACTTCGTCACGGGCGACGTGCCGAGGCGTACGGCGACCGTGATCCCCTCGCCGGCCCGCCGGGAGAACCCCGAACTGGCGCGGGCCTGGGTGCACAAGGCCCGCGGCGAGCACCCGACCGTGGCCGCGTCCCGGCTGATGGGCGCCGACGACGACTCCGAGGAGCAGAAGTGAGCCTGCCCGCAGCCCTGTCCGACACGACGCTTGCCAAGATCCTGGACCGGTTCCCGCTCGATGAGGCCGAGGACCGGGAGCTGACCTCGCCGATGAGTCCCGCGCCGGTCGGGCGCATCCGGGTCTGGCGCGGCGCCCCCGTGGTCAAGGTCGTCAACGTGTCCCTGGTCGTGCCGCCGATCGGGCTGGACAGCCACATGATCTTCGCGTTCACGGATCCGTCGTCGGGGGTTCCGCACTTCACGCTGGACTCGGTGGCGAACGGGGAGAACTACGCGTTCCACCTCGATCTGATCCCGCGCATCGATCTGGCGACCTCCCTGCCGTATCTGGATGAGGTTTATGAGCCGCTCACCCCGATTTACACCGCGGCTCGTGAACGCGAAGGCCTTGAACCTGCCCATCTCACACCGCGCCAATATGCCCTTATGTCGCCGTGGATGCTGGTAAATCGGGCAACGGCCACCGCTTTCGAGGGCATCGGCGACGCTGTCGACGAATACCTGACCCACTGGGCCGGACTCGTGGAGACGGGCGTCAAGATCGAGGCGGCGCCCGAGCGGGACAGGAGCCACAGGGAACTACTTTTCAGCCCGGAGATCGACCCGGTGTGGAAGCAGACCGTGCGCCTGCTCGGCGAGGAGCAGAGCGAATCCGTACGCCTCGCGCTGGTGAGCAACTGATGGCCGAACCGTCGGCCTGGCAGCAGCGCATCGCGGGCGAGTGGCACGGCCGGCCCTCGCTCTTCGACCACACCGGCACGTGGTGCGGTTTCGAGGAGATCCGGCGCTCCTCGGACTTCGCGGACGGCGTCACCACGTACCGAATGGATGGTGGTCTTGTCGGCGGTGGCCCCCTGGCCGGGCAGTTCCGTCTCGGCGCGCCGTTCTCCTTCGGGGTGGTGGACTCCGACCAGAACCGCGTCTACACCGGGCCGGACTTCTTCGGCACCGGCCAGCCCTACGGGTCGTTCGTCGACTCGCACTACTACGGTCCGGGCTGGCAGGTGGACCTGAACACGTGGAACCAGGTGCTGCCGGACGGTGACACCCAGGTCTACTCGTCGGTGCTCAACCAGGGCTGGGCTGTGGTGGGCTGTTTCAACGGCGTCTACACCCGCTCTCCGGAGAGGGTGGACGAGCTGATCGAGGCGGAGACGCGGAACGGGCCGGTGCCCTACATCCTGCCGACCAAGCAGGCCGGGGCGTTCACCGGCGACCTGGAACTCTGGGGTGCTGATCAGAAGTTGCGGGGCACGGTTGCGGCCTCGCTCGCGCTGGAGCCGGTCGACCTGTTGCGCACGCGGCGGACGGTCAGCTGGCGGGGCGCGGGGCTGGACCGGGAGTTCACGGTCGACACGAGGCGAGATGGGAACCGGCTCTTTTTCGAAGGGCCGATGGGGTACGGGAACGCGATCGGATTCGGTCGAGCCTCCTTCCAGTCCGTGCACCTCACGGACGTCTGGAAGATCAAGGGCCGGGAGTTCTCGATCGACGCCTCACCCGGGATGTCCGCGGGACGGAAGCTGGCTGTGGTCTACGAGCTGTTCGAGGGCGGCACGCTGGACTCGGTGCTGCACGGGCTCCTGGAGTGGTCCGCATGACGGTCGTGGTGGTGACCGGCGGGACCCGTGGGATCGGGCGGGGTCTGGTGCGGTCGTTCCTGGATCTCGGCGCCTCGGTCGTCTACTGCGGGCGCTCCCTGCCACCCGACGGCCCGTCCGAGGCCCTCGGGGTGGTCGCGGACGTGACGAACCGGGCGGACGTCCGCAAGCTGTGGGACGCCGCGGTGGAAAAATATGGAAAAGTCGATATCTGGGTGAACAACGCGGGGCTGTCGACCTCACGGAAACCGCTCTGGGAACTCGACGCGGCCGAGATCGACGCCGTCGTCGACGTGAACCTGCGCGGGACTCTGCAGGCCAGCGCGGTCGTGTTGGAGGCGATGCTGGCACAGGGGCACGGCGCGCTCTGGAACATGGAAGGACTCGGTTCCAACGGGCAGATCGTGGCGGGGCTGACACCCTACGGGGCGACGAAGCGCGGGCTCACGTACGCAAGTCTGGCTCTTGCGAAAGAACTCAAGGGCACGCCGGTGAGGGTCGCGCTGCTCTCCCCCGGCATGGTCGTCACCGACCTGCTCACCCGTGACTACACGCCGGCCGAGCTGGAGAAGGCGAAGAAAATCTTCAACATCCTCGCCGACCGGGTCGAGACCGTCACACCGTGGCTGGCCCGCAAGGTGCTCGCGGGCACCCGCAACGGCGGCCGGGTCGCGTGGCTGACGACGCCGAAGGCCGCCTACCGCTTCGCCACAGCCGGCTTCCGCAGGCGTGACCTGTTCGGGGCCGCCTGATGGAGTACCCCGTCGCTCTCGCGGTCGAGGACTTCGTACCGGTCATCCTCGGCACCCTGGGTTTCGCCCTGCTGGGCAAGGCCGCGCCGAATGAGCCCGCGCAGCGCGCCGGCCTGGCCGGCGCCCTCATGATCGGCGCCGGCGGCATCGCGAAATGCGCCTGGAAGCTGGGGTACGCGTCCGGAGCCGGCGACTGGAAGCTCCTCGAACAGTCGCTGTTCCCGCTGATGGCGGCCGGCGCGACGCTGCTCGCGTGGTCCCTGGCCGTCACCGTGCGCCACGGGAAGCGCACCCGCTTCTGGCCGTTCGGGCTCGCCTTCGGCCTGTGCGCGGCGGGCGCGATCCTCTCCGGCAGCCTCAACCCGCTGTTCGTCGCGGCGACGCTCGGTGTCACCGCGATCAGCGTGCTCGGCGCCGTTCTCGCCGCCCGTCACCGGCGGTGGTGGGCGGTCTCCCTCTTCGCCCTCGGCCTGGTCCTCGTGATGGGACTCGTACCGCTGCGCCAGTCACCCTCGCACGACTCGCTGGCCTTCCAGTGGCTCGAACAGTCGATCAACACCGCCGCCCAGGCCTGCCTGCTGGTCGCGGCGTGGCTCACTACCCGCCCCTCACTGGTTGGAGCTCCCCGATGACCGACGCCCTCGGCTGGCGCCGCAAGTTCGGCGTCATCGCACCGTCCACCAACACGATCGTCGAGCCGGACTTCTACGCGATGGCCGTACCCGGCGTGACCTCGCACTTCTCCCGCATCCACATCCGCAACCAGGATCTGTCGAGCGACGCGAACTTCGAGAACCTCCTGGTCCAGATCCGTGCGGAGATCGGGTTCGCGTGCGAGCGGGTCCTGACGTGCGAACCCGACTACATGGTGATGGGCATGTCGGCCGAGACGTTCTGGGGCGGCGTCGAGGGCAACCGCGAGTTCGTCGCCCAGATCAAGGACATCACCGGGCTCGACGTGGCGACCGGTGCCGAGGCGTGCGAGCGGGCGCTGAAACTCTACGGAGCGCGGAAGATCGGGGTGGTCACTCCGTACCAGCCGGTCGGCGACGCCAACGTGGTCCGCTTCTTCGGCGAGATCGGCTTCGAGGTGGCCGCCATCGAGGGCCTGAAGTGCCCGACGGCGGTCTCCATCGCCCACGTGACGGAGGACGAACTGCGAGCCGCCATCCTGACGGTCAACACGCCCGACGTGGACGCCATCGTCCAGTGCGGCACCAACCTCTCCATGGTCCGCCTGGCCGACGAGGCCGAACGCTGGCTCGGCAAACCGGTGATAGCCATCAACGCCGCGACGTGGTGGATGGCCCTGCGCGAGAACGGCATCAAGGACAAGATCCACGGAGCCGGCAACCTCCTCCGCGACTACTGATCCCCCACCCGGCTCCCGTTGTTCTAGAATCGAACAATGGGGGTCGGAGAGCGTATCGCGGAGGCTCGATCAGAGTCTGGGCTGACTCAGGCGCAGCTCGCCGCCGCCGTCGGCCTGGCGCGGAGCGCGCTGGCGAAGGTCGAGACCGGCATCCGTGGTGTTTCAGCGCTTGAGCTTGTCGCGATCGCTCGCGAGCTGCGTCGCCGCGTGGAATGGTTCGTCGAGCCCGGCCCGCCCGCGATCGTCTCGTACCGTGCGTCGAGGGAAGGCGTCGCCACTCAGGCCATTGACGACGCCCTGGACAAGATTGTCCGTGATGTTGATTTTGTGATCCGGGAGATCCCCGGCCTCATCCAGAGTCAGCCTGATCATGAATCGCCGCCGGAATCGATGGCCGACGCCGAAGAACTCGCCGCCAGGGCCCGTTCGCTCCTCGGCCTCGAGCCGGACGAGCCCGCGCTCGAACTCTCCCGCCGCGTCACCGGGGTGGGGCTGCTGCCCTTCGCGATTCCGCTGGGCGACGGAGCGGACGCCGGGACCGTACTGCTCCGCGCAGGAGGTGTGAGCGTCATCAACGGCGACCTCCGAGTTGGTCGCCGGCGGCTCGCGCTTGCTCACGAATTCGGGCACTACCTGGTCGCGGACCCGTACACAACCGATTGGCGAGTAGCGGCAACTGACGCAGATGCTCTGGAGGGCCGCCTCGACCGCTTCGCTCGCGCCCTTCTCATTCCGGAAGCCGACCTTCGAAGCCGGTGGGCGGAGTGGACCGCTGCCGTTGACGACACATTGCGCGACGTCGCCGTGCGCGCGGGAAGCCATTATCAGGTCGACATGGCCACCCTTGCACGACGGTTGACCGAGGTCGGGATGCTCGACACGACACAGGCCAACAGCATCCGTGCGGTACAGACCAAGAAGGCTGACATCGTTGAGAAGAACCTTGTCATCGCCCACGAGCTGGAACCGATTTCACTGCCACGGCCTTACGAACAGGCCATCCTCAAGCTGTACCGGCACGAGACAGTGACCGCCGACCGCGCATGTGGACTACTTCTGGGGACGTTCGACGAGGAGGCGCTCCCAGACCGCTTCCCGGTGTCCGAGGCTGAGATCTGGACTGTCATGTCGTGACTGACGAGCCTCGGACGACAGTTCTCGACACGGGTCCGCTAAGCCACTTTGCGCGGAGCCAGTGGTTAGGAGTGCTCAAGGTCGTCCTGAAGGACACCACTGTGGTGATTCCCGATCTCGTCGAGGCTGAACTCAGGAGCGGCCTCCCACAGAACCCGTACCTGCAGTCCGTGCTGGACGCCGACTGGATCGACGTCGTCACCCTGGACCGCCCCGAGCAGCTCACCACCTACGCCTACTACGAGCAACGCCTCGTCGGCGCCGACGGCCGCAACACGGGTGAGTGTGGAGTGCTGGCGCTCGCCGAAACCAGTGCCAACGCCATCGCGGTGCTGGACGACAGGGTGGCGGCGAACGCCGCAAAGGGACGCAATGTCACGGTTCGACGCACTCTTGGCTTGTTGTGCGACGCCATCAATCAAGGACTCCTCACGGTTCCGCTGGTTTCGGCACTCGCGGATGACCTCGTACAGCACTCCTATCGGCTGCCATTCGGTCCCGGCGGCTTCGCAAGATGGGCCGCGCAGAACGATCTGACGTGACGCTTCGACCGGGCCTTCTGATCTTGGTGGTTCGGCCGGGAGACTGTGCGGATGAACTGGGCACCTGTCGCGGTCGCGCTCGGTGGGCTGGCTGCTCTGCTCACGGTCCTGCTCGCCTACCGGTCCCGGTTCAGTCCCTATCAGACGAAGCTCTGGGAGAAGCAACTCGACGCCGTCACCGAGGTCCTCCAGACGCTCGGCCGGTACCACGACGAGGGGCTCGGCATCGCCGACGGCGTGGGTGGGCCGGACGCGCAGAAGTCGCTCGTGACGGCCAGGGCGGAGTTCGTCCGGGCCTATCGCCGCTGGCATGTGGTGATCCCGCAGCCGTTGACCGAGTCGGTCACGCTCTACCTGCGGACGATCGACCAGGTCGTCGGCAAGCTGCCGGAGGACGGCGGCAAGCTGCTGGCCGAGGCGTACGCGACAGTCGTCGGCACAGCGCAGCGCGAGTTGCGGGTCAAGACGCTCAGTGACCGCACGCTGAGCTCGATCGAGTCGCTGTCGACACGGCCGTCGCTGGTCCCCGTGGGTACCGATCCGATGTACATAAAGGCTACCGTCGAGAAGCCGTTCTTCCGCGGGTTCACCGACGAGAGCGGCACCGGTTCACAGCCGGACAAGAGCATCGCCGCCGCGCGGGACCGGGTCTACGTCGACAACCGGAACCTCTTCCTCACCCACGTCTGGCGGCCGTCGGAGAAGCCGGGCCAGGTCGCCGACATCTCGATCCGCCTCGCCGAGCACCAGCGTCACGGCGGCTGGCCGGCGGCGGGCCGGGCGAGCACCGACCAGCCGCTCTCAGACGGGCTGGTCGAGCGGGTGGAGTACTACCTCGGCTCGTCGTTCCGCCGCGTCTTCGTCAGGCACGAGGCCGCCAACGGCTTCCGGCTCAACATCTCCGCCTACGGGCCGACGCTGTGCATCGCCCTGGTCCACTTCACCGACCGCCCCAAGCCGCTGCAGCTCCAGCGCTACCTCGACTTCATCGAACCCGAACCGCCGGCCGGCGGCTGACGACGCGGCGGATCGGGGGTGTGGGGGCGGCCCCGCGCAAAGCCGTCCCCACACCCCTGAACCGCCCACCCGGACCGGTCAGCGGAAGGTCGCCAGACGGCGGCGGCGGGCCGGGAGCATGGCCAGCAGGCCCATGCCGGGCAGCAGGAACGCGCTGCCGATCAGCGCCATCGTCGCCCACTCCAGGCCCGGGCCGGTCTTGGGCAGCGCCTCGTCGGCGGTCGCCGCAGCGGCCGTTGTGGTCGAGGTCTTGGGAGAGGCGGTGGTCCCGCCGCTGCTGGTGAACGTGATCGGCACCTGCGCCTTGTTCGCCGCCACCACGGCCGGCTCGGCGGCTGACGGGAGGATCTGGGCGGCGATCACGCAGCCGTTCGTGCCGCACTTGTGGTCGTCGAAGGTGGTGGCCAGCTTCAGGGAGATCTTCGAGGTCTTGCCGGAGCTGTCGGCGTTCACGAAGACCGCGCCGCCGGCCAGGTTGCAGTCGGTCGACGTCTGCGGGTTCTTGATGCACTGGCCGAGCGCGATGTTCTTGAGGTTCGGGGTGAAGCCGCTGCCGGAGACGGTGACGGTGTCGCCGTCCTTGAGCCCGGAGGTCTTGGAGACGGTCAGCTTGGGCGCGGCCACCGCGGGCGAGCCGACGGTGAACACGACGGCGCCGGCACACAGCAGACCGACGGCGACGGCCGCGGCCAGCCGGCGGACGAGGTGGGTGAGGGACATCGGATACCTCCAGATTGACCGGGCGGAAGCTATGACCGGGCTACGGCAGCCTCGTCGGTGCCGAGATAGGACAGAACGACATCGGGATGGGTGCGCACCTCGTCGGGCGTGCCCTCGGCGATCACCCGGCCCGCGTCCATGGCGATGAGCCGGTCGGCGACCCGGGACAGCAGCGGCAGGTCGTGCTCGATCACCAGGACAGTGGTGCCGAGTTCGGCGCGTACCCGCAACATCAGCTCGGCGAGCCCGGCACCGTCGGCCTGGGTGAGGCCGGAGGAGGGTTCGTCGAGCAGGAGCAGGCGCGGGCGCAGGGTGAGCAGGCAGCAGAGTTCCACGACGCGCCGGGTGCCGGTGGAGAGCTCGCCGACGGGGCGGTCCGCGAGCCGGTCGAGCCCCATCGCGGCGAGGGCGGCGCCGGCCGCGTCGGCCTTGGCCTTCCGGGTGCCTTCAGCACCGATCAACTCGAGACCCAGGTGCGTCGGCCACGCTCCCTCGGTCGAGATCATCAGATTTTCTTGTACGGTCATAGCCGGAAAAAGCCGTGCATCCTGGAACGACCGCACGAGACCCGCCGATGCCCGCCGCTCGGGACTCCACCCGGTCACGTCCCGTCCCTGATACCGGACCGTTCCCCCGTCCGCGGCCGTGAATCCGGCCAGGATCTCGAAGAGCGTCGTCTTGCCGGCTCCGTTGGGCCCGATGATCCCCACGATCTCCCCGGCGCGAACCGTGAACGTCGCGTCCTGCACCGCTCGCACTCCCCCGAACGCCCGCCGCACGCCACTCACCTCGAGCAGCTGCTCCGCCCCGGGAAGCGGGGTGAGCGGCTCGACGGGCAGGTGCGAGACGTTCCAAAGCCGAGGAGCGGGAGGCCCAGGAGCAGCAAGCCCAGGAGCAGGAGTCCGCTTCAAGAAACACGGCACAGGTGGCAACCTGAAGCGCGAAAGGAAAGTCGTGAGGGCGCCGCCGAGACCGTCAGGAAGGAGGACGACTATGAGGAGCCAGCCCAGTGTCAGGACGGCCTGGCCGGGGATGCCCAGGGGGAAAAGTGCGGGGAGGCCGACGATCAGCGCTGAACCCAGGAGGGCGCCGCCCGTGCGGGCAAGACCACCCACGACCGCGATGGCGACCACGTCGATGCTGGCGGACGCGGGGAAGCTGTTCACGCTCAGCTGTGGCTGGCTGAAGGCGATCACCACACCGCCGAGGGACGCCAGAGCGCCGCTCAGCGCGTACACCTGGAGTTTGCGCATGGGCGCACGGACCGTGAGTGCCCGTCCCGCGTCCTCGTTGTCCCGCAGCGCGAGAAGGAGGCGGCCGAAGCCGCCGCTGCTCAAGCGGGCCGTCACCCACCAGCCGAGACCGAGGAGGAGCAGCGCGAACAGGTAGTAGTCGGTGGCCACGCTGACCACGTAGCCGTCCCAGACCGGGTACGGAACGACCAGCCCGTCACCGATCAACCACGGCTGCCGGAGCAACCATCCGCTGGTCGCGAGCGCGAAGGCCAGTGTGGTGACGCCCAGAGCTACCCCGCGCAGGCGCAGCGCCGGGATGCCGACCAGAACCGCCGCCACGCCCCCCGCGGCGCACCCGGCCACCACGCCCAGGAACATGTTGCCGGTCAGAACAGCGATCTGGACCGCGACCGCCGCTCCGATGCCCGCGAAGCCGAACTGGCCCAGGGAGAGCTCGCCCGCGATGCCGGTCACCAGGACCACGGAGAGCGCCACGAGCGTGTACCCGCAGATCGTGGTGAGCACCGACGCGGTGGCGTTGCTGACGACGTAGGCCAGGCCGGCACCGGCGAGCGCGAGCAGTACGAGCCCGGCGCGGGCGAAGGGTGACACGGCAGCGGTCCGGCGTGGCCAGGGGAAGGACTGGTCGTCGCGGCGGCCGCCCTGGCGCTGCCTCAGCAGGGCGATCAGGATGGCCACGCCGAGCACCACGTCGACGAAGCCGGCGGTCGTGCGGGTGAGCAGCACCTGTTCCAGGACGCCGACCCCGATCGAGGCGGCGAACGCGATCGGCAGCGACGTCATCCGGGCTATCACCGCGCCGGCCAGGCCGCGCAGCAGCAGCGCCGGGCCGAGCGAGTCGATCGACTGCACGCCCTGGGTGGGTGTCAGCAGGATCGCCGAGAACGCGGCGATCCCGCCCGCGACAGCCCAGGCGAGGCTCGCCATCCTGGCCGCCGGTACGCCGTTGACCGTCGCCGCGTCCGGGTGGTCGGCGGCGGCCCGGATGGCGATGCCGAACCGGGTGCGGCGCAGGAAGAACGCGAGCGCGGCCAGCAGGAGAGGGGTGAGCAGGAGCATCGCGGTCAGCGAGGAGCCGACGGCGGTGGTGCCCAGGGTGAAGGCGGGCAGTCCGGGCGGCTTGGGATACGTCGCGCCGGAGAAGCTGTCGCGGGACACCAGCAGAGCGAGGACCAGGATGAACTGCGACAGCCCGAGGGTGGCGATCATGCCGATCACGCGGGGCCGGCGGTACAGGCGGCGGACCACGACCACCTCGGTCAGCGCGGCGAGCCCGCCCGCCACCGCGACGGCGATCGGGAAGGCCAGCCAGTAGGACAGGCCGGTGGTGAGCCGGGCCAGTACCGCCGCGCCGAAGACGCCGATGGCGCCGTGCGCGAAGTTGACGAAGCGGCTGGAGCGGTAGACGAGCACGAGCCCGATCGCGAGCAGCCCGTAGGTGAGGCCGGTGAAGAGGCCGACGGCGATCATGCGGCGTGGCCTCCGAGCACCAGGCGGCGGGCGAGGTCGGGGGCGGCGCGCAGTTCGGACGGGGTGTGCTCGGCGATGATCGTGCCGTGCTCCAGGAAGAGCAGGCGGTCGGCGACGGACATGGCGACGTTCACCGACTGCTCGATGAGCAGCGTCGCCACACCGGCCGCGGCGAGGCGGCGGATCAGTTCGAGCAGGCCGCCGACGACCACCGGCGCCAGGCCGAGCGAGAACTCGTCGATCAGCAGCAGGCTGGGCCGCTGGATGAGGGTCTTGGCGAGGACGAGCATCTGCCGTTCGCCGCCGGAGAGGGTGGAGGCCGGCTGGTCGGCGCGGGCGGCCAGGCGCGGGAAGACGGCGAGGGCGCCGTCGACGGCGGTCGCCACCTTCTCCTCGTGGCGGGGCACGGGATAGGCGTGCATCCGCAGGTTGTCCCGGACCGAGAGCGACCCGAAGGCCTGCTGCCCGATCACGGTCGACATCCCCAGCCGCGCCCGTTTTGTTACACTAAATCGGGTTATATCAGTGCCAGCGAGAATGATCTTGCCGCCAGCAGGCCTGGTCAGGCCCGCGAGCATCCGCACCAGAGTGGACTTTCCCACCCCGTTGGGACCACAGAGCGCCACCGTCTCCCCCGCCCGCACGGTCAAGTCGATCCCGAACAACACCTGGATCGACCCGTAGCCCCCGGCCAGCCCGCGAACGTCGAGAACCACGTCACTGTCCAACGGGGATCACCGGCCCGTCATAGGTGAAGCACGAGCATCCGGTCTCGTACCGAAGAACCCGATAGCCACTCCCCGCCGCGTGCCCATCGGCCCCGATCTCCCCGCCGAAGCCGGTCGCCGTCCGAAATGCCACCTTCTGCGCCGCCGCTCCCCAGGTCGCCGCGCTCAGGCTCCCGCCGAGATCCGCCGCCGCGGCCCGCAGCAGCAGCGCCGCGTCGCAATAGGCGAACGCCACCCGCGCGTTCTCCCGCCGCGCGAACGTGATCCCCGCCTCCGCGTAGATCTTCTGGCAGTCCCGTTCCGCGTCCGTGTCCGGGAACGCCAGCTCGCTGTCGGGCACGTCGTAACCGGGCGCGAACCCGACTCCCACCATCCCGGCGAGCGCGGCTTGAGGAATGGTCCCCGGGTTCGCCACCATGAACGTCGGGTTGTCGAACGTGGAGATCCCGTACCGCGCCGTGTAACTCTGCGCCGCCGCGCTGGTCAGGAAGAACGGCGCGATCCGCGCACCGCCCAGGAAGAAGACACGATCGATCCGCCTGCTCCGGAAGGTGATCGCCGCCTGGGTGAGCCCGCTGTTGAGCGTCCCGAGGTCGGTCGTGTCGATCCAGGACACCGTCCCGGTGACGCCGAGTTTCCTCAGCGCCGGCGTGACGATCTCCTCGTAGACCGCCCGGTTGGCCGGGCTGTCCGCCGCGACCAGCCCCGCCTGGGTCCGGCCCTCGAAGAACCCCTCCCGGCCGAGGACTGCGACGAACGAGGTGGCGAACGCGTCGTACTCCGGATAGGAGGCGGTCCAGAGGTACGGCGACAGCGAGTCGAACGTCTCCCGGGAGTTCGCGATCAGTGTCGCGTCGAGCATCAGCGTCTGCCGCTGGGCATAACAGGGCCGCGCGTTCGACTGCAGCTGACCGGTCAGCACCACCGCGAACGCCCGGTCGTCCTGGGTGATCTGGCTGCACAGGGTGGTCTCCGCGGCCGGCGAGTCGTTGCTCGCCTCGTACTCTCGGTAGACCGCCTCGAGCTTCCGCCCGCCGATCCCGCCGTTGGCGTTGATCCACGCCTCGAGCGCGCGCATCTGATCCTCCGGCTTACCGACGTCGGCGTTCTTGAAGCCGGTCATGGAGGCCGTCTTGGTCAAGTCGGTGCCGATGAACACGACCTTCACCGAGTCACCGGCCTCGGGAGCGCTTCCCGACCCCGGCATCAGCGTCCCGCAACTGGTGTAGGCCAGCACGACGACCAGCAACAGCGTGCCCAGCCGCCACTTCATGACTTCTCCTCGAACAGGCTCAGGTTCTTCGGGTACCGCCGCGCCAGCACGTGCGTGAGCGCCGCAAGATCCAGCACCGAGTCACCTCCGGACGGTCCCGACGGCTCGCCGACCAGCTCCCGCAGGGCTTCCAGGCTGAGCTGCGCGCCGGCCAGCCGCCGCAGCCGCCCGGCGCCGGGTGCGTCGTCGAAGACCAGGAAGGCGCCGAGGCTGCCGAGACGGACGACGGCGGGGAGCATGGCCTGCGCGGGGTCGGCGTGGGCGAGCACGCGCCGGCTGCGCAGCCGGCGAAGCACACCCCAGGCGATCAGGACCAGGCCGGCGACATTCAAGATCAAAAGACCCCATGGGTACGCGTCGCGGCTCAGCCTGGCCGGCGCGAGCCCACTGACGTCGGCGCGGACCACGTAGCGGCCGAACGCGAACAGCGGGAGCTCGACCGGGACGCTGAAGGTACGGCTCTGCCCGGGCCCGACGTTCTCGACCTCGTGCTGATAGACGACGCTGTCGTTGCCGCCGCCGCCGAGACGCACCTGCACCGTGGCGTCGACCAGCGAGGACGCGCTCGGGTTGCGGATCGTGTAGGTGAGCGTGAGCCGGTCGGGTGCCCCGAACCACGCGGCCGCGGTGCCACCGGTCAGCCGGGCGTCCTGGACGGCCAGCTCGCGGATCGGATCCGCCGATTTCGGCACCGCACCGACGGCGTGGTCGGCGAGGGCGAACGGCAGGTCGACCACGGCCGGCGCACCCAGGACCGAGGTGATGTGCACGACGCACGGGCACGGCCGGGGCGGCGAGCCGATCTGCACGTCGACGACGAACGTGCCGTCGGCGCGCACCGGCGTGGCCAGTGCCGCGCGGGTGTCACAGCCGGCCGAGCCGGTCACGCCGCCCTCCCCGCACGTGACGAACTGGATCAGCTCGGCGGCCGGCCACCCCTGGCCGGCGACCCGGACGACGTCACCCGCCTTGCCCGACCCCGCCGACAGGGACGCGGCCGGTCCGTCGGCCCGGGCAGGAGTGCCCATCGTGATCAGAGAGATGACGACCAGGGCGAACAGCGTGGCGAGCCGGGTCATGTCACCAGGCCCCGGGGCCGGGCCTGGCGGCTGCGGACGCGGCGGCGGGTGCTCCACCAGACAGCGGCGGCCAGGGCGGCGAGCACGGCCACCCCGCTCCAGGAGACGACCAGGGCGCGGTCCGAGCGGCGGGCGTAGACACCGCCGTCCGCGGTCACCGTGACCGAGGTGGTGACGAGGTCGAACGGCCAGACACCCTCGGCGCGCATCGCGAACGTGCCGGCGGCGCCCGGGACCATGTCGGCCGACGGTGTGCCGCCGGTGACCTTCACGGCGTGGCCGAACAGGCCGGTCACCGTGACGGACGCCCGTGGGATCAGGTGCACGTTGCCGATGTTGGCGACGGTGTACTCCAGGTCGCCGCCGGTCGCCACCGGCAGCAGCGGTGAGCCGACGCGCATGGTCAGCGACGGGACGTCCATGCCGGGCACGACGGTCCCGGCCACGCGCAGGTAGATCCGGGCGGCTACCGCGCGCTGGACGCGTACCGTAGCTCCGTCCTCGGTCTCCACGATCCCACCCGGCGCCGATTCCATGGCGACGATGCCACCCACGTGGTCGCCCGGTGTCGCGTTGCGCGGCACCGTGACGGTGAACGGGATGTCCGCGCTCGTGCCGCCCGGCACCGTGACGTTCGCGACCCGCGACCTCACCCACGATCCGACGCCGGTCTGCCGATCGGCGAGAGTGCGCAGCGCGAAGCCGCCGTCCCGGGCCGTGTTGTAGGCGTCCGCGCCGTAGATCGTGAACGACCGCGGATCCCGGCTCAGGTTGGACACCCGGACCGACTCCTTGACGGTCTGCCCGGGTGACGCGTCCAGGAAGAAGTAGACCCGCGGCGTCGGCCCCGGGTTCTTCGCGGGGGTGGGCGCCACCGACCACTCCCCGTTGCCGGTGGCGGGGACCGCCAGTGCGATGACCACAGCGATCAGTCCGAGATGCATGACGGCCCCCCAACCACAGAACGGCTCAGCTCAGCGTGATCGTGAGCGTCGCCGTGTACTTACCGGCGAACTGGTTCGCCGGCACCGCCAGGGCCAGTTCGGCCGAGGCGTCGAACGAGCCGCCGGTGCCGTCGGTCTCCGCCGGCGCCGAGCACAGGGTCGCCTGGTCCACCTTGGAGCCGTCGGTGCCGGGCGCGGCCACGACGGCGTTGGTGACGCCGGCGTGAGCGGTGCAGGCGGGCTTCCAGGTGAGGGCGTCCTTGCCGATCGACCCGATCGGCACACCGGTGAAGTCGGTGACCGCCGCCGTGAGGCTCCACCCGTAGGTGCCGCCGCGGAGGTCGGTCACGTTGATCGCCGGAAGCGTGCCGGTCGCGGTCTGCTCGCTCGTGCTGACCGTGACGCCGCGGAACGCGACGACGCTGGTCCCGTTGCCGCGGGACATCGACAGCGCGCCCGCGTTGACCGTCTGGGTCAGCTCGTACTTCAGGTCGCACTGGCCGGCGGCGGGCGCGGTGCAGGCGTCGGCCGACGGCGTCCAGGTGGCCAGTGCGAACAGCTGGCCGGCCTGCGCGCCGATGTAGGCCGTGGTGACGTCGTTGACCGTGAACGGCGTGCCGATACCGCCGGTGCCCGACGCGGTGGCGGTGACCGCCGGGTCGGAGCTGGGCGGGGGCGGCGGCGCGCCGGTCAGCGCCTTGTAACCACCGATGGTGACGGTGGAACCGGGGTTCCAGTCGGAGCCGGTGACGGTGATCGCCGTACCGGCGCCACCGCCCGCCGGCGAGATGCTGATCTTCGGAGTGCCGAGGATCGTGAGTGGTGCGGACACGGTGTTCGTCCCGTCGGTGACGACCACCGTACGGCTACCGCTGGTGGCGTTCGCCGGGACCACGAGCGAGCCGGTGCCCGTACCCGTGGCGCCGGTGGTGCCCGTTCCGGTGCCCTCGTCCGTACCGCCACCGGTGTTGTCCCGCAGCGTCGCCGACAGCGTGGCGTTCGCGGCGAGACCGGTGACCGAGAAGTTGACCGTGTTGCCGCCCCGGGCCGCCGTGAGCGCCGTCTGCCCGGTGATCGAGCTGATCGTCACCCCGCCGTCGAACACCGTGACCGCCTGCACGATCGAGGTGTCCGCCGGTTCCGCCTTGTGGTCCCGGTCGCCCGCCGCGGAGCAGTACGTGGACGCCGTGGTGTTGGCGAACTTGATCTGCTTCACGGTGAGGCCGAGGTTGCCCGCCGAGCCGGCGACGAACGTGCCGGTTGCGGTGAACCCGCCGAGCTTCTGGGTGGCCGCGACGGCCGTGGCCGGGTAGTTGGGCTGCTGGAGCGTGACCGTGCCGGTCTGTGATCCGGAGATCCCGACCGTCACGAACACCGGCACCGACCCGGCCGGAAGCCCGACCGGCCCGTTGGTGGAGCCGGCCGCCGCGCTGAAGGACACCGTCACGGTCTGGCCCGGCCTCGGCGTGACCGGGGTCTGGGTCAGGGTGAAGGTGTCCGACCAGGTGGTCGGGGAACCACCGGTGCCGTCGTCGCTGAAGTAGATCCGGCACCCGAGGGAGCCGGCCGTGGGCCCGTAGGCGGCGGCCGGTGCCGCCACGGTCAGGGCCAGCGTCGCTCCGGCGATGACGGCCAGGGTTCTTCGTACGTTGCGTCTCATGGTGGTGCCGCGTCCCCTCTTCGGCGATGGGTGCGCCCGGAGGCGCTCTTGCGCGCGGTACACATCCGGACTGTTTCGCTAGAGGAAACAGCGTTTTCCTTTGTGTGGAAACTATGAACTCAAGCGGCGCCGGGGCATGTCAACCCTCCGACCAGCCTTATTTCGCAGAGCGAGACAGCGTTTCCCTAGATGGAAACAGCGTGGAAACGCTCGCGCCGGAGAAGACCGCTGCGGCCAGCTCGGCGGCGGCGCCGGCCGGGATCGCCCGGGTCGCGTTGGTGGTGAACTTCGCGGTCACCTCGGCCAGGCTGAGCGGATGGCCGGGGCCGCCGCGCGAGCTGCCGACACGATGTTCGAGGACCGCGCCCGAACGTGTCCGAACACGCAGCACGCCCGCGAAGGCCCGCGGAAACGCGGCGGTGGCGGCCGGGTCGGCGTGCACCCGGATGCGGGACGCCAGCTCCAGGCGGCGCGGGTCGAGCGAGGCGAAGTCGTCCAGGCCCACACCGAGACCGCCGCCGCCGGTGAGCGCCACCGCGACCGTGTACGGCCCGGAGAACTTCGCGTGATACCCGCTGCGCGGCCGGGCCTTCTCGTCGGGCGGCTCGGCGATCGTGCGCAGCACCGGCTCGGCCACGCCGAGGTCGGCGGAGACCACGTCGTCCGGATCGAGGCCGGCCGCGCGCAGGGCGAGGGCGCAGTCGATCCCGGCGTGGGTGAAGTGGTTCGACGGGTACGGCTTGAAGACCGTCCGCAGCAGCTCCCACCGCTCACCGAGGCCGTCCAGGAACGTCGCCGAGAACCGCCCGGTGTGCGCGGTGAAGAAGCCGAACCGTCCCTCCAGGACCGTCGGCGGGCCGGTCAGCCCCTCGGCGGCCAGCGTCGCGGCCACCACGCCGCCGTGCGCCGCCCAGCCGCAGTGCGCCCGCTTCACCGAGCCGCCGGTCCGGTTCGCCTCGAGGACCCCGGCGCCCATCGACGCGGCGATCCCGATGGCGTCCGCGATCCGCCGCGCGTCGAGTTCGTAGAGCCGGGCCACGGCCACCGCGGCGCCGATCGTGCCGCAGATCGAGGTGGCGTGCTGGCCACGCTCGAAGTACAGATTCGCACCGGTCTCGGGATCGCATCCGGCCATCCCGAGCCGGTTGGTCACCTCGATGCCGGCGGCGATCGCGGCGATCAGGTCGCCGGGCGCGCCGGCCTCGGCCGCGGCGAGCGCGGCGGGCACGACCGACGCGCTCGGATGCAGCACGGACGGCAGGTGGGTGTCGTCGTAGTCGAGCGAGTGCGCCAGGACGCCGTTGACGAAGGCGGCGGAGGGCGCCGGGAGCCGGTCGCCGTACCCGATGACCGACGATTCGGGCACGCCGGCCCAGCGCCGCATCGCGGTGAGTGCGGCGGGGGCCGCGTCGGCGTCTTTTTCGGCGTACGCGGAAAGCGCGTTCCCGAGAGTGTCGAGGATCCGGGTCGGCACGTCGGCACGGACCGCGCCCGGCGGATCGACGGCCGCCGCGAACTCACCCAGTGCCCCCGCGAAACTCATGCCACGACCGCCAGCGGGCGCACCGGCGAACCCGTCGCGCCGACCAGCCTCAACGGCGCCAGGATGAACTGGAACTCGGTCACTCCGGCATCGGCGAGTTCGCTGAGCAGCATCGTCTCGACGATGTTGATGCCCGCCTCGACCAGCAGGATCCGGTGCACGGGCAGACTCGTGTGCCCGGCGCCCGGTGCGATCCGCTCGTACGCGATCGACTCGCCTCCGGTCACCGCGACACCGCGCTCGGCGAGCCAGTGTGCGGCACTCTCGCCGACGCCCGGGACGCCTGTCTCCGTACCCAAGAAAAGTGCTCCGTCGCCGAAGCGCCTCGACCAGCCGGTGCCCACCAGGACCGCGTCTCCGGGGTTGATCGCAAGGTCGCCGCAGGCGGCCGAGAGGTCCGAGGCGGTGACCTCGTAACCCGGCGGCAGGACCTCGACCCCGTGCAACGCCGCCACGTCGAGAAAGACGCCGCGGCCCACGAACGGCGGGAACTCGTCGATGCCCAGCCTGGCGAAGCCCGCGTCGGACTGCACGTCGGCGGCGACGATCCCGCCGTGCAGCAGCCCGTCCTGCGAGACGTGCGCGAGAGCGTCGACGTGCGTGCCGACGTGCGTGCCCGTCACCAGGATGTCGTTGGCCGCCGAACCACCGCCGGGCCGCACCATGTCGCCGTGCCGGCGCACCAGCGCATGCGTGTAGGCGGGATGGTTCGGCGACTGTGGCATGCCCCGGCGCATCGGCTGCGCCAGATCGAACACCTTCACCTAGATGGCTCCCTCGGCTCTGAGCGCGGCCCGTTCGTCCTCGTCGTAGCCGAGGCCGGCGAGCACGTCGTCGGTGTCCGCACCGTGTGGCCGGCCCGTCCAGCGGATCCGGCCGGGGGTGCGGGACATGCGGTACAGCGGGCCGGGCATGCGCACCGGGCCCAGGGTGGGGTCGTGCGCGGTGGTGATCGAGTCGCGCGCCTGGAACTGCGGGTCGGCGAAGACTCCGGCGATGTCGTAGATCGGGGCGATCGCGGCCTGCGCCTTCTCGAACGCGTCGGTGACGGTGTCGAGGTCGCGTGCGCCGATCCACTCGCTGAGCGCGGCGTCCAGGACGTCGGCGTGGGCGGCCCGGCCCACTCCGGTGGTGAACCACGGCTCGTCGATGAGATCCGGGCGGCCGACCAGGCGCATCACGCGCTCGGCGATGGCCTGGGCGCTGGTGGAGACGGCGACCCAGTGGTCGTCGGCGGTGCGGTAGGTGTTGCGGGGTGCGTTGTTGACCGAGCGGTTGCCGGTGCGGCGCTGGATGACGCCGAGCTGGTCGTAGACCATGGCCTGCATGCCCAGGACGGTGAGCATGGGCTCGACGATGGCCAGGTCGACGACCTGTCCTTCCCTGCCGTGCACGTCGCGGTGGTAGAGGGCGGTCATGACGGCTTGGGCGCAGGTCAGGGCGGCTATGCCGTCGGCCAGGCCGAAGGGTGGCAGGGTGGGTGGGCCGTCGGGTTCGCCGGTGATGGCCGCGAAGCCGCTCATCGCCTCGGCGAGGGTGCCGAATCCTGGCCTGTGGGCATACGGTCCACTTTGTCCGTAGGTGGTCACCCGAGCGACGATGAGTCGCGGGTTGAGCTGCTCCGGCGCCAGTCCCCAGCGCTCCAATGTTCCCGGGCGGAAGTTCTCGATGAGCACGTCTGCCCGGTTTAGGAGATTTTTCAGGATTTCTGCGCCTTTTTGGGTGCTCAGGTTGAGCGTCATCGTGCGCTTGTTGCGGCCGAGCATCGTCCACCAGAGCGGGACGCCGTCCTTCGCCGGCCCGTGACCGCGCGCCGGGTCACCCTTGGCCGGATGCTCGATCTTGATGACATCGGCGCCGTAGTCGCCGAGAATCGTCGCGGCCAGAGGTCCGGCGAACAGGGTCGACGCGTCGACGACGCGGACGCCGTCGAGAGGACTGTCAGCGGCGGGCATGCCACACCATAACCGCTCTGTTCCGTTAAGGGAAACCTCGTTACTGTGTGCGAAACAGTCTGCGGGAGGTCCTTGTGAGCCGATTCGAACTACTGGTCCGCGGCGGCACCCTGGTCGTGCCGTACGTCGGAACAATCCGCGCCGACCTCGCCGTGGCCGGCGGCCGGGTCGCCGCGATCGGCCTCGACATCCCCGTCTCGGACGCCGCCACGGTCCTGGACGCGACCGGCAAGCTGGTCTTCCCGGGTGCCGTCGACGCGCACTTCCACCTGGGCATCTACCGGCCTTTGAGTGTGGACGCCGCCGAGGAGACGCGATCCTCACTGGTCGGCGGGGCCACGACGGTGCTCTCGTACTTCCGCACCGGCCAGCATTACCTCAACAAGACCGGGCCTTACGAGACGATATTTCCGGAAGTATTGTCCTCTGTCGCCGGGCACGCCTGGACCGATTACGGCTTCCACCTGGCGCCGATGGACACCGCCCAGGTGCGGGAGGTCCCCTCTCTGGTCGAGCAGTCCGGCGTCTCCTCGTTCAAGTACTACATGTTCTACAAGGGCTTCAACCTCTCCGCCGACTCCCGCGACGCCAAGGCGTTCACGATGAGCGACGAGTACGACCTCGGCCACCTCTACCAGCTCATGGAGGCGGTCGCCGAGGCCGGCCGGTCCGCCGACCGCCGGGTCTCCCTCTCGCTGCACTGCGAACAGGCCGAACTGATGCGCCTGTTCATCGACCGCGTCCGCGCCGACGGCGACCCGCAGACCCTGAAGGCGTACTCCGACGCCCGCCCGCCGCTCACCGAGCGGGTGGCCATCGGCGAGGCCACCACCCTGGCCCGCGCCACCGGCTGCGCCGTCAACCTGCTCCACCTCTCCTCCGGCGAGGCCCTGGCCGCCGCGCGCGAGGCCCGCGCCGCCATGCCCGGCGTCGACATGCGCTTCGAGGTCACCCTGCACCACCTGTGCCTCTCCTATGACGAACTCGACGGCCTGGGCGCCAAGGTCAACCCCCCGATCCGCAGCCACGCCGACACCGAGGCCCTCTGGGACGGCATCCTCGACGGCACGATCGGCTGGGTCGCCTCCGACCACGCCTGCTGCCTGGAGGCGGAAAAAGGAGACGAACTCTGGCCGGCCCTGCCCGGCTTCGGCGGCACCGCCCTGCTCTACCCGATCCTGCTCAGCGAGGGCATGCACAAGCGCGGCCTCTCCCCCACCCGCGTCGCCGAACTCGTCTCCGCGAACCCGGCCCGCGCGTACGGCCTCGACGGCCGCAAGGGCAACCTCTTGGTCGGCTACGACGCCGACCTGACGATCGTCGACCCCGACCTGGAACAGGAGGTCACCACCGACCTGCTCCTGTCGGGCCAGGACCACTGCCCGTTCGAAGGCCGCAAGGTCCGGGGGTGGCCGGTCGCCACGGTGCTGCGGGGCCGGATCGCCTACCAGAACGGCCAGGTCGTCGGCTCGCCAACAGGCCAGTTCGTGGCACGCTGACCGGCGCGCGGGTCGTTTCGGGCCGCCCGGGTGCGGCATGATGGATTCGTGAGCTGACGGGAGAGGCCGGAGGTGAGTTCCCTGAGCCCTTCGAACGGCACCGAGGAACTCGTCGTCCATGCCGTGGGACCAGCGACGGAAGGCGGCCGGCTGGCGTTGTCGGAGCTCGCGCGCCTGGCCGGAGGCCTGCAGGCCTCACTCGAACGGATCGCCCTGAGCATCAGCGGCAACACCAGCAGGCCCGGTCGCCGGCCAAGAGAGATCGTCGACGCGGTCCGGCTCGACGTCGTCGGTTTCGAGGGTGGGTCGGCCAGGTTGAAAGTAGCCCGTACCGGTCAGCTCAGCCTCGACGACCTGCTCGGCAGCGCCCTCGACGCCCTTGAAGCGGGCCTCAACAGCCTGCAACGCGATCCTTCGACGGTCCCGGCACATTTCACCCCGCAGGTCATCAACGGGATCCGGGATCTGACCGGCGGCATCAGTCCCGGCAACGTGACACGCATCGAGTTCTCACGCGGCGGCACACTGCGCTTCACCCTCGACGAGGAGCTTCAGCGAGCTGTCCGGTCGGTCCAACCCGAGTCCGTGCAGCAGATGGTCACCGTCGTTGGGCGGCTCCACATGGGCGACTTCTCCCCCGCTGGTCTTCGCTGCCGCATCGACACCTACGCCGGGAGCGTTCTGTGTGACTTCGCGCTCGACCTCCGTGACGCGGTGCTCGATGCCATGGATCAGATGGTGATGGCCGAGGGGCGAGGCGAGTTCGATCCTAACGGCGTATCGGTACACGTCCTGCACCTCACCCGCCTGGAGACGGTGGACAGCGCACGGCCGAAATCGTTGGATCAGCTGGCGCAGGATCAAGGTATCCGCCCGCTGGATTCGGTCGACGAACTCGCCGGGTCGCCGGTCGACGATTTCGACGAGTTTCTGGCCGCGATCCAGTCCGCACGCCTGGATGATGGATGAAGTACGTCATCGTCGACACCGACGCCTTCTCACACCTGTGGCAGAACACCGCGGTGGCCAGCTCGTTCGCCGGGCACCTCGTAGGCGCCGTCCCGGTGATCAGCTTCACCACTGTTGCGGAGCTTCATTTCGGCGCGGCGAAGGCGAGTTGGGGCCAGCGGCGGATCGATCGGCTCGAGGAAGCGATCCGCCGATATGTCGTCGCGCCGTACGACCAAGACCTTGCCCGCCTGTGGGGTCGTCTGAAGTGTCAGGCGCAGCGGTCGGCGCATCCCCTGGGCCAGAACGGTCAGTCCAATGACCTCTGGATCTGCGCCACCGCCATCTACCACAACGCGCCGCTGCTCACGCTCAACCGCCGGCACTTCGAGAATTTCCCCGGTCTGGTGCTGCTGACGTAGGCCCGTCACGCCACCAGGAGTGACCGGGACGCCTCGTCCTCCTTGGCCATGGCCTCCTGGCGGTCGGGTTCCTCGCGGAGGATGGCGGCGTTGAGCCACTCCTCCGGGATGGCGAAGGCGTTCACCAGGGTGGTCATGTGCGGGCGCAGGTCGCGCAGCAGGTCGTTGACGACCGCGGTCACGGCCTTGGAACGGGCCGGGGTCAGGCGGCCGTGTTCCATGAACCAGCCCTTGTCGGCCTCGATGACCGACAGGGCGTAGAGGTCGCAGAGTTTGGCCAGCAGCGCCCGCGCGTCCGGGTCGGTGGCGCGTTCGATGCCGGCTACGAAGGCTTCCAGGGTGATGCGGTCGATGTGGGCGGTGGCGACCTTCAGGATGTGGTCCTGGACGTCGTTGAAGATTTCGAAGGGCTGGTCCTTCCTGGTGGCGGCGCCGTTGCGCAGGCGGCGGATCGCGCCCTCGAGGAGGTGCTTCTCGCGGTCCTCGAAGACCGAGAGGTGCCAGCCGCGGTCGGTGACGGCAACCTCCTCGTCGCGGCCGGGTACCGCGGAGACCAGGCGCTGGATGACCGAGCGGGCGGCGGTGCGCTCCAGGACCATCTCGCGGACCTGCTCGGCGACGAACGTGGCGCGGCCCCAGCCGTCCAGCGACCCGAACGCGTCCCGGTAACCGGTGAGCAGGCCCTTCGCAACCAGCTGCAGCAGCACCGTGTTGTCGCCCTCGAACGTGGTGAACACGTCGGTGTCCGCCTTCAGTCCGGGCAGCCGGTTCTCGGCCAGATAGCCGGCGCCGCCGCAGGACTCCCGGCACAGCTGGATGGTCCGGGTGGCGTGCCACGTCTGCATGGCCTTGAGGCCGGCCGCCCGGGACTCCAGTTCCCGCTGCCCGTGCTCGTCCGCGGGGCCCTCGGCCAGCGTCGCGACCAGTTCCTCCTGGGCGAACGCGTAGGCGTAGGTCGTCGCCAGAGCCGGCAACAGTTTCCGCTGGTGGGCCAGGTAGTCGTTCAGCAGCACCTCACGCTCGAAGCCGGGGCCGGTGAACTGGCGGCGCGTCTCGCCGTACCGGACCGCGATCGTCAGGGCGCTCCGGGTCGCCGCGGCGGCCGCACCGCCGACCGTGATGCGGCCGCGGACGAGCGTGCCGAGCATCGTGAAGAAGCGGCGGCTGTCGTTCTCGATCGGGCTGGAGTAGGTGCCGTCCGGCGCGACCTGGCCGTACCGGTCGAGCAGCATCTCGCGCGGCACCGTCACGTGGTCGAACGAGATGCGCCCGTTGTCGACGCCGAGCAGGCCGGCCTTGGCACCCGCGTCACCGAGGGTCACCCCGGGCATCGGATCGCCCCGCTCGTCGCGGATCGGGACCAGCCAGGCGTGCACGCCGTAACTCCGCCCACCGGTGATCAACTGAGCGAAGACGACCGCCATCCGGCCGTCCTTCGCCGCGTTGCCGATGTAGTCCTTGCGTGCCGCCTGGTGCGGCGTGTGCAGGTCGAACGTCTCCGTCGCCGGGTCGTAGACGCAGGTCGTCCGCAGCTGCTGCACGTCCGAGCCGTGTCCGGTCTCGGTCATCGCGAAGCAGCCCATGAGGTCCGCCGAGATGATGTCGCGCAGGTACGCCTCGTGGTGCCGTTCCGTGCCCAGCGCGACCACGGCACCGCCGAACAGGCCCCACTGCACGCCGGCCTTCACCATCAGCGACAGGTCCACCTGAGCCAGCATCTCGGCGGCCACCGTCGAGCCGCCCGGGTCGTCCGAGCCGCCGTACCGCGACGGGAAGGCCGCGGCGACACCGACGTCGGTGGGCACCGAGCGGATCAGGCGGCTGATCCGCTCGCGCGCCTCGGGGCCGGTCTCGCCGGGGACGGTGACGAACTCCGAGCCGAGGCGCTCACGCACCGCCCGCCGGATGTGCGCCCACCGGCCGTCGAGCACCTGCTGGATCTGCTGGCTGGTCATGCCGCCATATTACCCACCAGTAACCTCCCCAACCCCCAACCCTTCCGTGTGAAGTTGCTCCCCGCTCCGCACCCCAACTCCACACACAGCACCTCACGCCGCCCAGCGCGACTTTTCAGCCACCACCGCACAACCCTTGCGTGTGAAGTTGCGCCCCGCACCACACCCCAACTCCACACACAGCACCTCCTGCCGCTCAGCGCGACTTTTCGGCCACCACGGCACAACCCTTGCGTGTGAAGTTGCGCCCCACTCCACACCCCAACTCCACACACAGGAATCGCGGGGTGCCTACATGCCGTCGCCGGACCAGTCGCCTCGGGAGCGGGAGCGGACCGGGAGTGTCGAGATGACCGGCTGGTGGTCGTGGTTGTGCTCGTCGTAGTTCTCCGGGTGGCCGCCCCACTTGACCCATTCGGCCGTCGTGTACCAGTTGATCAACTCGCCGTCGGACCGGATGATCCAGTCGATGTCGGTCTCGGCGATGAAGTGGCCGTGCTTCACGCCGGCCGGGCGGAAGCAGTACGTGCCCTCGTCGATGTCGCCGAAGTTGTACGCCATCTTCCCGCCCAGCGTGTAGAACTCCTCGTAACACGGGTGGTGCGCGAGACGGTGGTCGGTCCAGCCCTTCTTCGCCCGGATCAGCCGGGTGTAGAAGCCGGTCTTCGGGTCGCGGTGCAGCAGCTTGATGTAGAGCGGGGTGAGCGGCCCCACCGACGGCGCCTCGGTCCAGGAGAGGGTGTTCGCGTCGACGACGGTCACCTCGCTGGGCGAGTCGCCGACGCTGGTCAGCGGGTCGAAGCCGCAGTCCCCGTACTCGCGCCAGTGCAGGACCTGCGCACCTTCCCGGATCTTGAGCCAGTCCATCGCGTTGCCCTTGGGGACCTGGACGTAGCCGCCCGGCCCGAGTTCCCGGCCGCCGTAGAGCACAGAGCCCGAGACGACGTAGAACTCGGTGTCGGCGTGCACGATGCCGGCGCTGCGGCCCCAGTCCGCGGTGGCGTGCAGCGACAGCGAGGAGGAGCCGTCCTCCTCGTCGGTCGACAGGCGCCGCTCCAGGATCCTGCCCTCGCCGTACGGCAGCTCACCGGCGTGGAAGATGTAGTCGTTCTCGTGGATCAGCTCGACATGCGCCCTCACGGCGTACTCCTCAGCTCGCGTTTCAGAATCTTGCCGGCGGCGTTGCGGGGCAGCGCCGCGACCGTCCGGTACTGCTTGGGGACCTTGAATCCGGCCAGCCGCTCGCGCAGGTACGCCTCGAGGACCGCGCCGTCGACCGGTTCACGGCCGACCAGGTAGGCGACGACCCGCTCGCCCCAGTGCTCGTCGGGTTCGCCGACCACCGCGCACTCGGCGATCGCCGGATGGGTGAGCAGCACCTCCTCGACGTCGCGGGGGTAGACGTTGACGCCGCCCGTGATGATCACGTCCTTGACCCGGTCGACGATGGAGAGGAAGCCCTCCTCGTCGCGGATCACGATGTCGCCGGAGGTGAGGAAGCCGTCCGGGGTCGTGCAGGCGGCGGTCGCCGCCGGGTTCTCGTGATAGCCGTTCATCAGGTACGGCGACCGGCTGTACAACTCACCCGGCTCACCCGGTCCGACCGGCCGGCCATCCGGCCCGACGATGCGCACCTGCGTGGCGAACCACGGGTGCCCGACCGTCCCGGCCTTGCGACGGGCGTCCGCCGGCCGCAGGTTGCTGACCACGCCCGCCTCGGTCGAGCCGTACAGCTCGTGGACGCCGACGCCCGGGAACGCCTCGAACACCCACTCCTTGAGCACCTTGGGCAGGGCGGCGGCGTTGAAGTAGAGCGTGTCGAGGGTCGGCAGCGCCGGCATCGAGGAGAACGCGCCGCGCAGGAGCTGGGCGTGGGTCGGCACCAGGAACACCGACTGCGCGCCGTCCCGCGCGATCATGTCGAGCAGCGCGTCCGGCTGGAACGCGCGCAGCATGCTGACGGTCGCGCCGCAGTAGACGGCCGCGTACGCGAACGCGAACCCGGCACCGTGATACATCGGCGCGACCGCGATGGTCCGCCGCCCCGGCCCGATGCCCCATTCGAGGGCGGTGGCGTAGAACGTCAGCGCCCGCGACCGGTGCGAGATCAGCACACCTTTCGGATCGCCGGTCGTCCCGGCGGTGTAGGCGATGCAGAACGGGTCACGCTCGTCGACCGCCACCCACGGGTCGACAGCGCGGGCGGAGTCCAAGAATCGCTCATAGAAAGGCCCGAGCTGGATCGCGTCCGGACGAGAGGGCGAGTCCGTGATAAGAAGACGCGCTCCCGAGTGCCCGAGGATGAACGACACCTCGGGCGCGGTGAGCCGCGGGTTGATCGGCACCAGGACCAGCCCGGCCTTGGCGATCCCGGCCGCGATCTCCGGGTACTCCAGGCGGTTGCCGCAGAGCAGCGCCACCCGGTCGCCGGTGGACAGCCCCGTCGACAGCAGCGCGCAGGCGAGTCGTGAGGACCGCTCGTCTAGCGCGCCGTAGGTCAGTTCCCGGTCGCCGTCGCGTACGGCGATCACGCCCGGGGTGGCCCGGCCGAACTCGCGTACGCCGCCGGCGATCGTCAGATCAGCACCACCCGGCCGTAGCATACGCAGAATGGAAACACCGTTTCCATTCTTAGCGCAAGAGCGGATCACGCAGCGGGAAACACCCCCGCCCGGCCGAGCTGTGCGGGGATCGAGGACAGCCCCAGCTCGCCGCCGATCCAGGTGCCGGCCTCGGCCGCCGCGCGCACGTCGACGCCGGTCTCGATGCGGGACCGGTTGAGCAGATAGGCGAGGTCCTCGGTGGCGATGTTGCCGGTCGCGGCCGGGGCGAAGGGGCAACCGCCGATCCCGCCCAGACTCGCGTCGAGAGCTGCGAAACCCGAGGCGGCAGCGGCGATCGCGTTCGCGTACCCCGTACTCCTGGTGTTGTGGAAGTGAGCGCGCAGCGGCACGCCTGGAGCGACCACCCGCATCGCCGCGGCCAGGTCGGAGACCTGGACCGGCACACCCACGCCGATCGTGTCGGCAAGGCAGATCTCGTCGGCCGGCCCGGCATCGGCCACGATCGCGCTGACGACCGAGGCGTCCACGAGCCCGGTGAAGGGGCAGCCGAATGCCGCCGCAACCGTCAATGTCACGAAAAGTCCGGCAGCTCGTGCCTGTTCCGCCACCTTCCGGAACGCCGCCACCGACTCCGCCGTCGACATGCCCTGGTTGCGCCGGGAGAACTCGTCGCTGGCCACCACCACGAAGTTGATCTCGTCGGGCCGGTGCTCGCCGAGGGCCAGCGCACGCTCAAGACCACGAACATTAAGGGCAAGAGCAACATATCGTACGCCTGGCGAGCGCGGCACAGTCCGCAGCACCTCTTCCGCGTCGGCCATCTGTGGCACTCGATCGGGACGGGCGAACGCGGTCACCTCGATCCGCCGCAACCCCGCGTCGATCGCTCGACGCACGTAGGACACCTTCGTTACCGTCGGCAGTACGCGCTTCTCGTTCTGCAGCCCGTCCCGCGGCCCGACCTCGACGATCTCCAACTGCTCCTCCTCGTCGTTCCTCCTAGCGAAACGCTGTTTCACTAGAATAGGCTGTCCGGCGTGAACGGACCATTGGCTGACATTCGCGTCCTGGAAACCGGAACCCTGCTCGCCGGCCCGTTCTGCGGGCAGCTCCTCGGCGACTTCGGGGCCGAGGTGATCAAGCTGGAGGACCCCGGCAAGGGCGACCCGATGCGCCAGTGGGGCCGGGAGAAACCGCACGGACAGTCGCTGTGGTGGCCGGTGGTCGCCCGCAACAAGAAGTCGGTCACCTGCAACCTGCGCACCGCCGAGGGGCAGAACCTGGTGCGCCGCCTGGTGGAGCACTCCGACGTGCTGCTGGAGAACTTCCGGCCCGGCACCCTGGAACGCTGGGGGCTGTCCTACGAGGAGCTCTCGGCGATCAACCCGCGGCTGATCCTGGTCCGGGTCACCGGGTACGGCCAGACCGGCCCCTACTCGCCCCGCGCCGGCTTCGGCTCTATCGGCGAGGCGATGGGCGGCCTGCGCTACGTGACCGGGGAGGCCGACCGGGCGCCGTCACGCTCCGGCATCTCGATCGGGGACTCGCTCGCTGCCACGTACGCCGCCTTCGGCACCCTCGCGGCGCTGCACGCCCGCGAGCGGACCGGCCGTGGCCAGGTCGTGGACTCGGCGATCTACGAGGCCGTGCTCGCCATGATGGAGTCGCTGATCCCGGAGTGGGGCGTCGCCGGATACCGCCGGGAGCGCACCGGACCGATCCTGCCGAACGTCGCGCCCAGCAACGTGTACCCCACGGCCGACGGCTCGGACGTGCTGATCGCGGCGAACCAGGACACCGTGTTCCGGCGCCTGGCCGAGGTGATGGATCGCGCCGACCTGCCCGCCGATGCCCGGTACGCCACGCACGGCGCGCGCGGCGAGAACCAGGCCGAGCTCGACGAGATCATCGCGGAGTGGACCCGGACCGTGCCGTCGGCGAAGCTGCTCGGTCTGCTGCACGAGGCCGGTGTGCCGGCGGGTGGCATCTACACGGCGGCGGACATTCTCGCGGATCCGCACGTGCGGGCCCGGCAGGCCGTGATCACCGTCGATCATCCGGAGCTGGGTCCGGTGCCGATGCAGAACGTGGCCCCTCGCCTGTCCTCGACCCCGGGCGGTGTGTCCTGGCCAGGCCCGGCCCTGGGCGCACACAACGACGAGGTGTACCGCGGCCTACTCGGGCTCGCCGACACCGATTTATCAGATTTGTCGGATTTAGGTGTCATATGAGTCTTATGGATGACTACTCGGCTGCCGGGTTCTCGCGGCGGCTCGGCTGGGGATCGCGTCCGGCCGTACTCCTGGTTGATCCTGCCCTTGCCTACACCTCGCCCTCGTCGCCGCTCTTCCTCGAGACCGGCCCGGCCGCGGCGCTTTCCATGGCCGCGCTCGCGTCGGCGGCCCGCGCGGCCGGCGTCCCGGTCGTCTGGACCACGGTCCGGTTCGCCGACGAGTCCTGCTCCGAGGCGCCGCTGTTCGCCGCCAAGGTGCCCGCACTGAAGGCCTTCGCCGCCGGCAACCCGCTCGGCGGTTTCGCGCCGCCGCTCGAACCCGCTCCCGGCGAGTTCGTCGTGGTCAAGCACTACGCGAGTGCCTTCGCCGGCACGTCACTGGCGGCCTGGCTGGCCTCCCACTCGATCGACACGCTGGTCGTCGGCGGCTACTCGACCAGCGGCTGCGTCCGCGCCTCGGCCCTGGACGCGCTCCAGCACGGGTTCCGCCCGATGGTCGTCCGCGAGGCCTGCGCCGACCGCGCCGCCGCACCGCACGAGTCCAACCTGTTCGACCTCGACGCCAAGTACGCCGACGTGGTCACCCTGGCCGAGTCGCTCACACGGTTGTCAGCAGGGTCCGGTACCACGCCACACCCTTGACGTACGCGTCCACGCTCAGGTGCTCGTCGTAGCTGTGGATCGCCTCGCGCTGCTTCTTCGTCATCTCGAACGGGGTGAACCGGTAGACCCGGCGGCAGATCGCGGTGAAGTGGCGGGCGTCGGTGGCGGCCATCATCACGTACGGCGCGGTGACCGCCTCCGGGAAGTGCTCGGCGGTGGCCGCCCCCAGCAGCGCGAACGCCTCGTCGACCGGCGACTCCGGCGACGGCTCCCCCGCGTCGACGACCCGGATCCGGACCTGGTCGTCGGCGATCGTCCGGCGGACGTGCTCGACCACGCTCTGCACGGTGTCGCCGATCATCACCCGGATGTTGACCCCGGCCGTTGCGCTGGCGGCCACCACGTTCAGCGACGGCGAGCCGCTGAGCGTGGTGACGGCGAACGTGCTGCGTACCATGGCCGCCGACTCCGGGCCGGCCGCGAGCAGCAGCCGGGTGAGCAGCGGCCGGAACCTCGCGGCCGCGGTCAGCACCGACCGCATCGGCTGCTGGGCAAGCGGCGCCGCCCGGCGGAACAGCTCGACGGTGGCGTCCGGGATCGACGCCCGCGTCGCCGACCGGTCCAGCCGGGTGATCGCCCGCGCCAGCCGCGCGGTCGGCCCCATCCGCGCCGGGGTGGACGCGTGCCCGCCGCGCCCCTCGACCCGCAGTTCGAGCGAGGTGATCCCCTTCTCGGTCACGCCGACGACCGCGATCGGCGACGTCACCCCGGGGAACGCGTCGTACGCCACCGCACCGCCCTCGTCCAGCACGAACCACGGCTCGACCCCGCGCCCGCGCAGCTCCTCGACGGCGAGCGGGGCCGCCTGCCCGGCCACCTCCTCGTCGCAGCCGAACGAGAGCCACACGTCCCGGGCCGGCACGAAACCCTCACCGAGCAGGTCCTCGACCGCGGAGCAGATCGCCACCAGGCTCGCCTTGCAGTCCAGCGCGCCACGGCCCCAGATGATCCCGTCCTCGACCACCCCGGCGAACGGCGGATGGGTCCACTGGCCGCCCTCGACCGGCACCACATCGATGTGTGCCATCAGCACGACCGGCGACTCGGGTGACGTGCCCGGCGGCCGCTTGGTTGGCGGCTCGGTTGGCGCGCCCGCCGGCCGCTCGGTTGGCGTGCCCGCCCAGCGGAAGAGCAGGCCGTACTCGCCGACCCGGGTCAGCTCCAGGTGCTCGTGCAGCAGCGGGAAGTGCTCGCGCAGCGCCGCGTGGAACGCCTGGAACGCCCGGTGGTCCCACTCCTCCGGCACCCGTGTGGAGATCGTCGGAATCCGGAGCAGCGCCTGCAGGGCCTCGAGCATCGCTACAGGTTAAGCCGATGCTGGAAGGCGCGGGCACGGGCGGCGTACTGCGGCATCCGGGCGTGCTCGGCCAGCGCCGCGAGCTCGGCGACGCTCGCCGCCGCCCGGGGCAGCCGGTACGTCGTGGCCACCTCACAGATCGTGTCGATGGTCGCCGCGTCGATCCACCGGCAGACCTGTGGTGGCAGGTGGTCCGTGCGGTGGTACGCGCTGTCCAGCCACTGGATCGCACCGGCCGGGTCGCCCTGCCGGGCGGCGAGCAGGCCCAGCCCGCGCCCGGTGATCGCGAGCCAGCAGGGGTCGGCCAGCTGGACCGCGGAGGTCCAGGCGGTGGCGAGCTGTTCGCCGGCCGCGTCGAAGCGGTTCTCCAGCAGGTCCAGCTCCGCCGACACGGCCAGGACGAACGGCAGGAACGCGTTCCACCGCTGGTCGGCGACGAGGGCGGCGGCCCGCTCCACGTCGGCACGGGCCTCCGCCGGGTCGCCGGCCGCCAGGTACGCGCGGGCGCGCTGGGTGAGCGCCAGGGCGGCCTTGCGTGGCTCGCCGGCGCTGTCGGCCAGCTCGATCGAGCGGTTCAGACGCCGTACGGCCGCGTCGAACCGGCCGCTGTCGAGCAGAGCGATCGCCTCCACGCACAGCGTCGCGGCGAGCTTCGCGTCGTCGCCGTCGGCCAGCTCCCGGGCCTGCCGCAGCACCGCTCCGGCCCCGCGCCGGGCTCCGGTCGCGACGAAGCCCAGCTCCCGCCAGGCCGTGGCGGCGGTCGCGCGGTCACCGGTGGCCCTGGAGAGGTCACGGGCCAGCCGCAGTGCGGCCACACCGTCCGGGTCGGTGAGCGCCACGGTGTGTACGGTCGTGAGTCCCAGGGCCACGTTCGCCTCGCCCTGGACCACCGGGTCACCGAGGTCGTCGGCGAGCTTCACGGCGAGCCGCAGCCGCTCCAGCCCGTCGGCGACGGCTCCGGCCGCCGCCACGGCCTTACCCGTCTCGATCTCCAGCCGGGCGGTGAGGCGGCGACCGTCCGGCAGCAGGGTCAGGCCTCCGGCCGGGGCGCGGGCGGCTTCGCGTACGCGTGGCGAGGGCTGTATTCCCAGCTCCTCGGCGAACAGCCGGGCGCAGGCGACCGCGGCGGCACGCGCGCTCCTCCGGTCGCCGGCGGCGGCGAGGGCCTTGACCAGCAGGACGTGGTGCCGTTCGTCCAGCGGCGCGGCCTGGACCAGGAGGCGGGCCAGCCGGACGGCTTCGGTGGGGCGGCCCGCGCCGAGCTCGGTGCCGACCGCGGCCCGCATTGTCGCCTGCGTCGCCAGGGCCACCCGCTCGCGCTGGTTCGCCAGCCACAACTCGAACTCCGGGCAGTCCGGCAGGGTCAGCCCGGCGAGCAGTTCGCCGGTCTCGCCGCCGGTGGCGACCTGTCCGGACAGCACCTGCCGCGCGTCGACGACTGTTCCGGGTGCCAGCTCCAGGCGTACCGGATCGCCGCCGATCACGGCGTCCGGCCGCAGGCCACGGCGCAGCTCGGAGAGCACCCAGCGCAGCGCCGCCGGGGCGTCGTCGGCCTGCGGGAACAGCATCCGGCCCAGCGCGTGCCGCGACACCGGCCGGTCGCTGAGCGCCAGCACGGCGAGCAGCGACCACGCCTTGCGCCCACGGGGGCGGTCGTCCCGACCGTGCTCGCGGAGGATGCCCGGCCGCCCGAGCAGCTGAATGATCACGGCCACTGCTCGATTGTTCGCCGCGCCGGCCGGCCGCGCCGCCGCCCATCCGACAGGGCGGTTTCTCACACGGAACCTCACACGGCCCGCTGACAGCCTTCGAAACATGCACAGAGAGGTCATCTTCACCCCGGACGCCCCGTCCTTCCCGTCGTACAGCCAGGCGGTACGGGCCGGCGACACCGTCTACGTGGCGGGAACGATCGGCGTCGACGTCAAGACCGGCGAGTTCGCCGGGCACACGATCCAGCAACAGACCCGACAGTCGCTGCTCAACTGCCAGGCGATCCTGCGGGCCGCCGGCAGCGACCTGAACGGCGCCGTCATGGTGCACACCCTGCTCCGGCGTCCCGAGGACGCGGACGGGGTCAACGAGGTCTTCGACGAGTTCTTCCCGGACGTACGGCCACCGCGCTGCGTCAGCGCGCTCGGCGTCGACCGGCCGGGCGTCCTCGTCTCGATCGCCATGGTGGCGGTCGCCAACGGAAAGAGGGAATCATGAGGTTCAAGTTCGCCGTCATCGCCGCGTTCCTGCTGGCCGCCACCGGGTTCGCCCCGGCCGCCGCCGCAACCGCCGCACCGCCTACTCCGTCGCTGGCCGCGGACGGCTTCTACAAGATCGTCAACGACCGGACCCAGAAGTGCGTCGACGTGCCGTCGGCCAGCCATGCCAGCGGCGTGTTCCTGCAGCAGTGGACCTGCCACGGAGGCGACAACCAGCGCTGGACGCCGATCGACGAGAGGGACGCCTTCTTCCTACTGATCAGCAAGCACTCGCCGCAGCTGTGCCTGCACGTGCGGGACTCGACGATCGTCGACCAGTCCACCTGCGACTTCGCCGACCCCGCGTACCGGTGGCAGTGGCGGGTCGCCAACGACAGCGGTGACCTGGTGCTCGGCTCGAAACTGCCCGGTCAGCTCTGCCTCTACCTCGACCCGAACACCGTTCGGGACGGCGCCGGCCTGAGGGCGAAGCCCTGCAGCAACACGCATCCGGCGAACCACTGGAACCCGGTCTTCTGACCCCTGTCACCCGCTGCCAGACTGACGCCCATGGGGTTGTTCACGGTGGCGGAGGCCCGGGCCGAGTTGGACAGGCTACGGCCGGTCCTCGACGAGATCGTCACGGTCCGGGCCGACATGGTGGAGCTCTCCGCGGCGCTCACCCCCGGCGGCACGCCCACCGACCTGGGCGGGCTGCCCGAGCGCAAGGCCGCCGAGGCGCGGCTCAACGAGCTGATGACCACGGTGCAGGACACCGGCGCGGAGCTCAAGGGCGTCGCGCCGCTGCTCGTCGACTTCCCCGCCGATCTGGACGGCGTGCCGGTCCTGCTGTGCTGGCTGGAGGGCGACATCGGCCTGAGCTGGTACCACCGGGCCGACCTGGGCTTCGCCGGCCGCCGCCCGCTGCCGGCGGATGCCGTCTAGCCCGGCCTTCGCCCGCTCCCGGCAGATGCCGTCTGGATCACAGTCCGGCCGCGGCCGGGTGGCTGGCGGCTAACGTGCCGGAATGACCGAAACCGCCGGTGGCCTCACCCTGCGCCAGCTCGGGCCGAGCATCTACCTGCCGTCGGCGGTCTACTCGACCGCGCTCGGCGCGATCGCGCCCGTCGTGGTGCTCTCCGCGACCGAGCTCGGCGCCTCCCTCGCCACCGCCGCCGTGGTGGCCGCCATGATCGGGCTGGGGCAGATCGCCGGCGCGCTGCCGGCCGGTGTGCTGATCGCCCGGATCGGCGAGCAGCGCACCATGGTCGCCGCGACCGGACTCGCCCTGCCCGCGCTGGTCGCCTGCACACTGGCGCCGAACGTGCTCCTGCTCGGCGCGGGCGTGGCTCTGCTCGGCGTGGCCGGCGCGGCCTGGATCGTGGCCCGGCACGCGTACCTGACCGAGGCCGTCGACCCGGCACTGCGAGCGCGGGCGATGTCCACGCTCGGCGGCGTGGGCCGGATCGGCACCTTCGTGGGCCCGTTCCTCGGCGCGGCGGCCATGCACGTGGGCGGGCTGACCGGCGCCTACCTCGTCGCCATCGCCGGCGTGGCGGTCGGCACCGCGATGCTGGCTCTGCTGCCCCCGGTCCCGCACGACCGCCCGGCGCACCGGACCGGCGGGCCGCCGCTGTCGCTCTGGACGGTGATCCGGGAGAACCGGCACGTCCTGCGCACCCTCGGGCTAGGGATCCTGCTGGTCGGCGCCCTGCGCGCGTCCCGGCAGACGATAGTCCCGCTCTGGGGCGCCGCGCTCGAGCTCGACCCGGCCACCATCGGCCTGATCTACGGCTGCTCCGGCGCCGTCGACATGCTGCTGTTCTATCCGGCCGGCAAGCTGATGGACCGGTACGGGCGCCGCTGGGCAGCGGTTCCCGCGATGGCACTGCTCGGCCTGGCACACGGACTGCTGCCGCTGGCCGGCGACGCCCGCGGGCTGGCGCTGGTCGCCATGCTGATGGGCCTCGGCAACGGCCTGAGCGCCGGCCTGATCCTGACCATAGGCGCCGACGTCTCCCCGGCACACGGCCGCGCCCAGTTCCTCGGCGCCTGGCGCCTCTGCGCCGACATCGGCAACGGCGGCGGCCCCCTCCTGATCGGCGCGATCACCGCCGCGGTCTCACTCACCGCCGCCGCCCTCACGGTAGCCGGCGCCGGAGCCCTGGCCGCCGTACTCCTACACCGCTGGGTCCCCCCTCAACCCCACTCCGTGTGAAGTTGGGGTTAGCAGAGCGGCCGAACTCCACACGCAACAAGCTCAACACCATTCCGTGTGAAGTAAGGGTTCGCAGAGAGGCCGAACTCCACACGCAACGGGCTCAACACCATTGCGTGGGGAGTTGGGGTTTGGAGAGAGGCCGAACTCCACACGCAACGGGGTTGGAGGTGGGGTGATCGATGAGCGGACAAGCCTGGCAAGCGCGACAATCGAGTCGGCGGCAGTTTCCCCCCGACGCCGCCATGGAGGCGCTATGCCCGGGCCTACGTCATGACTCGCGCGCTGGTGGCCGGTGGCCTCATGGTCGACGCCCCAGGCCGGCCCGCACCACGATTCCCGCAGAGCCGGGTGCCCTGGGTGGCGATGCGCGTCCGGGAGACCCTCGAGGAGTGGCAGATCGGGCTCGGCACGACCGTCTACACCGGCGGCGCCCGGGGTGCCGACGTCGTCATCGCCGAGGAGGCCTACGAGCGGGGCGCCGCCGTGCACCTGTGCCTGGCTCAGGCGCCGGCGGCCTTCGAGGAGTCCTCGGTGATGCTGCCCGGCACCACCTGGGCGGCCAGGTTCCGGCGGTTGCTGCGGCTGGCGGTCGCCGTCGACATCGTGCCGCGCGGCCCGGAGGAGACCCGGTACATGCGGACCAACGCGTCGATCCTGAACCTCGCGCGGCGGCACGACCCCACCCCGTACGCGATCGTGGTTTGGAACGGCCGTCCGGGAGACGGCCCGGGCGGAACGACGGACCTGGTGGAACGCATCGGTTATCCGCCGGGTGACCGGCGCCTGCGCGTCATCGATCCGACCCCGCCGCGCCGTGGCACCGAACCGCTGCCCGGCTCCCGCCGTCGGGAACCGGGCGGCGGATCCTCGTTCAGCTGAGGGTCTCGATGGTGCCGGCGGTCAGCAGGCCCTGGTAGTAGGCACCGCCCGGGTAGTAGGTCGCGGTCGTCGTGCCGGCCACCGCGTCCGAGGCCCACGCCACCGCGAGGGTCTGCAGCGCTGTCACGTTCTTGGCCTGGGAGGCGCCGCCGGTCAGCGTGCAGAGGCCGTCGGTGCTGGCGCCCTCCGCGTCGCAGTGGCTGCCGCTGGTCAGCCGCACTCCGAGGAACGGCCGGTCCAGCTGGTTGATCAGCTCGACGGTGCCGCTGGCGTTGCTGTTGGACAGGTACGGCGGCGACGAGATCGTCAGGATCGGCAGGCTGGTGCCCGCGAGCCCGGACAGCCCGGTGGCCATGTTGCTGCCGGCCGGCGACTTCACCGGGTCGAGCAGCTGGACGTACCGCAGGGCCGCGAACGCGCTCGGGTGCGTGGTGCGCAGCCGGTTGGCGATGTAGGTGACGGCCTCACCGCCGGCCGAGTGACCGGCCAGGACGTACTTGGCGGGCAGGGTGCTGCCGGAACGGCCGGCCGCGGTGGCCGCCGCCGCGTAGCTGCGGGCGAGAGCGCTGTTCGGCGTGGTCGCCTGCCCGAGCCAGGCGGCCACGCTGTTGAGGAACGTGGTGTTGTTGCCGGTGTTGTTGACCGTGCAGCCGTAGAGGTTTATCGACGGCAGCTGCGGTGCGACGACGAGGAAGCCGGCGGCCTGGTACTCACGGGCCAGGTCGGCGACGTTGGTGTTCGACCGGGAGAAGCCGTGCTGCAGGAAGACCAGGGCCTTCGGGCTGGTGGTGGCCGGGAAGTACCAGTCGGCGTCCTGGTTGTAGGTGTAGATCCAGCAGGGCACCGAGATCTCGCCGTCGACCTCCACGGCGGCCGCGCGGGCGGCGCTGGGCGTGGCGACGAGGAGCGAGGCGGACAGCAGCAACGCCGCTAGGACGCGGCGCGGGGACAGAGACACGGGACCTCCATGATGGTCATCCGTAACACTCTCCGAAACAGTGTTTCCATTAGCGACCATCTATTGGCACTCTGTCAAGAAGCAAAAAACCCGGCCCCGCGTCAGGCGGGACCGGGCTCTTCCGGGATCTCAGTCTTCGTGGAAGGGCACGACGAGGGGGTGCCGCTCCTCGTCACGCGCAGCGATCCCGGCCATGGACCGCAGGTACTGACGGCGAGTGATCTCACCGTCCAGCAGCTGGGTGCAGAGCACGCCTTCGAGACTCTCGGGAGCGAAGAGCGCATCCGGCACGTTCAGTTGCTCCTCCTCGGCCCGGGCGTCCGCACGCACCCCGCGCACCGCGAGGACGCAGGCGGCGGCCAGAACCAGGATGAGCAGGGACAGGATCAGCATTGCCACCGCCTTGTCAGGGTCTTCACGGGGCTCACTTCCCCGCCTACCTGGGAAACGGATCACAGGGCGTATCGGTTCGACGCTCTGCGTCACTGTGTGCGATCAAAACGTGAATCGGCGGCCGACACGATCGGGTACGAGGGATGTCCTGAGTGTCCCAATTGGCGATATTGTTCCTATGTGACCGGTAAAGATGCTAAATACCCTGCGCCGTGTTTGGTCCGTTATTCCCCCGGCATCTGAGCCGCGATGCAGGGAGTCCCGATGACAAGCCAGCACCTCGCCGCGCCGGTCGAACCGGGCACGCGATACGACTACGACGGCTTCAGCCGGCTAGCCGGTGAGACCGAACCGGTTCCACCCGGCGAATACCGGGTCCGGCTGAAACCACTGTCACGGCGCCGCCCGGTGAGCACCCTGCTGATCGCCACGTTCGCGTTCTGCTTCGAGGCGACGTTCTTCGGCTGGCTGGTCGCCTCGATCGCGTTGCCCGACCGCCGGATGCACACCTGGCTCTTCGCCACGACCGCGTTCATGATCGGCGCGACCGCGTTGATCGAACTGTTTCGCCTGGTCAACGTCGTGACGCTCTGCCTCGCGACACTGCGGGCACGTGACCCGGTGCCGGTGCCGCCCCAGGCCGGCCTGCGGGTCGCCTTCCTCACCACGATCGTCCCCGGCAAGGAGCCGATCGAGATGGTGGAGCGCACCCTGGAGGCCGCCTGCCGGATCCGCCACCCGGGGCGGTACGACGTGTGGCTGCTCGACGAGGGCGACGACCCCGAGGTACGGGAGATGTGCGCGCGGGTGGGCGTCCATCACTTCAGCCGCAAGGGCGTCGAGCGGTGGAACACGGCCGCCGGCGCGTTCAAGGCGAAGACCAAGCACGGCAACTACAACTCCTGGGTCGACCGGCACGGCGACCACTACGACGCGTTCGTCTCGGTCGACCCGGACCACGTGCCGCTGCCGAACTTCTGCGAGCGGCTGCTCGGCTACTTCCGCGACCCGGACGTGGCGTTCGTGATCGGCCCGCAGATCTACGGCAACTACGACAACGTGATCACCCGCTGGGCCGAGTCGCAGCAGTACCTGTTCCACTCGCTGCTGCAGCGGGCCGGCAACAAGCTGGGCATCCCGATGCTGGTCGGCACGAACAACGCGGTACGCATCGCCGCCCTCAAAGAGATCGGCGGACTCCAGGACTCGATCACCGAGGACATGGCCACGAGCCTGCGGATGCATGCCGGAAAGAACCCGGGAACCGGGCGGCGGTGGCGGTCGATCTACACCCCGGACGTGCTCGCCGTCGGCGAGGGCCCGTCGTCCTGGACCGACTACTTCAGTCAGCAGCACCGCTGGTCCCGGGGCACCGACGAGGTGTGCGTCGCCGGATTCCTCCGACAGGTTCTGCGGCTCGGCCCGCGACGAGCGATTCACTACGCCCTGCTGATGGCCTACTACCCGCTGACCGCGATCGCGTGGCTGCTCGGCGCGGCCACCGCCGTCTGCCACATCGTCCTCGGCGCCAAGGGTGTGCAGGTGCCGCAGCAGGTGTGGCTGATGCTCTATGTGGACGCCGCGCTCTTCCAGGTCGGCCTCTACCTGTGGAACCGGCGGCACAACGTGAGCCCGCACGAGGAGGCCGGCTCCTCCGGGCTGGCCGGCATGCTGCTCTCCACGCTCTGCGCGCCGATCTACGTCACCTCGTTCCTGCAGGCACTGCTGCGCCGCCGGGCCGGTTTCGTGGTGACGCCGAAGGGTGACTCGGCGAGCCCGGACCGGCTGCTGACCTTCCGTACGCATCTGCGCTGGGCCGCGTTCTTCGCCGCGCTGCTGGCGGTGGCCGCCATGACCGGCCACGCACACGGCTTCATGTGGCTCTGGCCGTCCCTGAACCTTGCCCTCTGCCTCACGCCGCCGCTGATCTGGAAGGTGCAAAAGGTATGACCCCCCGGAAACCGACCATCGCCCGGAAAGCTCTCAGCCTCCTGGCGCTGATACCCACCCTGGCGACGGTGATCGTGGTGAACCGCCCGATCGTCGTGTTCGCGCGGGACCGGTACCACGAGTTCAGCATCAACCGGCAGTCCTACAAGGAGAAGTACGGCCACTGGTCGCTGCTGCCGGTCCCCGAGGACTTCCGGGTCAACGCGATCCACGCGGCGCTGCTGCGCACCGGAAAGGTGCTGATCATCGCGGGGTCCGGCAACAACCGCCAGGATTTCGAGGCCGGCACGTTCCGGACCGTCGTGTGGGACCCGGCCACCGACAGGTTCTCGCAGGTCCCGACGCCGACCGACCTGTTCTGCGGCGGGCACACCTTCCTGCCCGACGGCAGACTCCTGGTGGCCGGCGGCACCAAGTCGTACGAGGTGCTCGAGAAGGACATCGAACACGCCGCGGGCGTCATGAAGATCAAGAACGAGTCGCCTGACCTGGGCTCGCGGGTGTTCCCGAAGGGCACCGAGTTCCTGGGACCACAACAACGGATCTACCGGAGCCGCGCCGACGTGACCGTGCCCGCGGCCTCGAAGATGTGGCACGGCAACCGGATGATGGTGCACGCCGGCGAGGCCGAGGTCTGGGTGGACGCGGTCGAGCCGGGCGACGGGCCCACCGTGGCGAAACCGGCCCAGTACGCGATCGCTGGCCTGACCGGGAACGACACCCGCAACCTGTACGGGATCGCCGAGAAGATCACGCGGGAGAAGCAGGAGTACGGCGGCGACAAGACGTCGTACGAGTTCGACCCGATCACCGAGCGTTACGTGCGTACCGGCGATCTGGTGGAGCACCGCTGGTATCCGACCCTGGCTCCGCTGCCCGGCGGTGACGTCCTGGCGGTCTCCGGGCTCGACGAGTTCGGCCGGATGCTGCCCGGCGTCAACGAGCGTTACCGGACGGCCGAGCGGCGCTGGGTGCCCGCGCCCGGGTTGCGCCGCGTGTTCCCCACGTACCCCGCTCTCTTCCTCACCCGCGACGAGCGGCTCTTCTTCTCCGGCTCCAACGCCGGGTACGGCTCGGACACCGAGGGGCGCACCCCCGGCCTCTGGGACGTCCGCACCAACCGCTTCCAGCCGGTGCCCGGCCTGCTCGACCCGAAGATGACCGAGACCAGTTCCTCGGTGATGCTGCCACCGGCGCAGGACCAGAAGGTGATGATCCTCGGCGGCGGCGCGGTGGGCGACTCGCCGAACTCCACCGCGCGCACGGCCGTCGTGGACCTTGACGAGCCGCGGCCCGCGTTCGAGCGCGGCCCGGATCTGCCGCACCCGACGCGATACCTGAACTCCGTGGTGCTGCCCGACGACACCGTCTTCACCAGCGGCGGCAGTTCCGGGTACCGCGGCGGGCCGTACCGCGGGAAGACGCGCAGCGACCTGCTGACCGCGCAGATCTACCACCCGGACGAGAGGGCGTTCACCACGGCCGCCGCACCGGTCGTCGGGCGCAACTATCACGCCGAGGCGCTGCTGCTGCCGGACGGGCGGGTGGTCACCATGGGCAGCGACCCGGTCTACGACCGGCGCGGGCGCGACCCGGGCACGTTCGAGCAGCGGATCGAGATCTACAGTCCGCCGTACCTGTTCCGGGGTGACCGCCCGCGCATCGTCGGCGGATCCGCGACGCTGCGGCCGGGCCGGCGGTCGGTGTTCGCCACGCCGGACCCCGAGCGGATCCGGGCCGCCCGGCTGCTGCGCCCGAGCGCGATCACCCACGGCACCGACGTCGACCAGCGGTCGGTGGCGCTCGGCGTGCACCGGATCCCGGGCGGGCTGAGCCTGGCCGTGCCGAAGGACCGCGGCGTGGTGCCGCCCGGCTGGTACATGCTCTTCCTGATCGACGGCGGCGGCGTGCCCTCCCCAGCCCGCTGGGTACAGGTCCTCAAAGACTGATCAGTTGGTGGCGAGTCCGAGGGCATATTCCGGCCACCACTGGCCGGCCGGCGGGGCACCCTCCCCGCAGGCGCCGTCGGACTCGCCCGGCCGCTTGACCCACAGGTAGGCGTCCACCAGCGGATGCCCGGTCTCGGTCGTCGGTGCCGGGCCGAGGGCGCGGCCCGCCGGGTTGCACCAGTGCCCCTCGGCGTTGCGCGCGTCCACCGAGGCCGGGCCGTTGCCGTTGCGGCTCGTGTCGATCACGAAGTGGGCGCCGCCCAGCCGCCGGGAGATCTCCTCGCCGTACCCGACGTTCGCCTCGACGGTCTCGAAGTTCGCGACGTTGAGGCTGAAGCCGTCGGCGCGCTCGACCCCGGCCCGGCGCAGCGCGTCGGCGACCCGGTCGACGTCCCGTACCCAGCCCGGGTTGCCGCCGTCCAGGTAGACGCGGATGCCCGGCTCCTGTTTGAACGCCCGGATCGCCTCGTCGAGCAGCGCGAACCGCTCGGCACCGGGCACACATCCCTGCAGCACGTGGGTGACCGCGTCCGGCTCGAGGATCACCACGGCCGGCGACCCGCGCAGCGCACCGGCCAGCCCGGCGATCCAGGCGCGGTACTCGTCGGCGTCCGCCGCTCCCCCGCCGGAGTGCCCGCCGCAGTCGCGCTGCGGCACGTTGTACGCCACCAGCACCGGCGTGGTCCCGGCCGCCCGGGCCGCCGCGACCAGCGCCTGGGCCCGCTCCACGTGGGCCGCGCCGTCGGCGAACCACACCGCGGTCGGCGCCTCCGCGATCCTGCGCATCGCCGCCGCGTCGCCCGCGCGGCCCTCACCCTCCCACCGGACGACCTGCTCGACGGCGGGCGCGTCCGGCTCCACGAAGAACACACCGGTGGGTGTCACCGCGGACTCCGACTGCACGGGGGCGGGCTGTGGACTGCTGCCGGAGCAACCGCCGAGCAGGGCGATCCCGACAAGGGCACAGAGAGCGGGGAGCTTACTCATCCGGACAAACAGTACGTTCAGTGCAGAGAGCGAGCCACCTCCGTCGCCTCTTCGAGTGTCCCGATTCCCTCCAACCGGTAGGTGAGCGAGTCCTGCGACGCCCAGATCAGAGTCGGCCCGGCCAGGCGCGCGGTCTCGGTGCGCCGGACTCCGTCACGACCGGTATAGGTCACCGGATGCGGCTCCGGCAGCCAGACCGCGCCGTTGCCGAGGTCGACCCACTGCGCGTCGGGCGCCATCTTGAAGAAGGCCGGCTCGATGCGGCCGTCGAACTGGTCGAGGCGCACGGTGCCGTCCCGGTAGAGAAGGGTCACCACACGCGGGGCGCCGCTCGGATCGGGATCGGACAGCAGCACCTTCTCCGGGTCGCCGAGGGCGGCCGGCACGCGTACCGGGAACGCCGCCAGCCGGTCGGCCTCGGCCAGGGTCCCGGGACGCGACGAGGGCAACGCGCTCGGGTTGAGCGGGAGGGTGCCGACGGGCTGCTCACGGCGTACCTCAATGCCCGCCACCCGCAGAAGGTCACCGACCACCTCGACCACCGCCGCGCGAGCCGGCGCGATCAGCGTGACCGACGCGACCAGCGCAGCCAGCGCCGCAGCCAGCAGAATTCGCACGCGAGGCCGTCGCGGCGCAGGCCGGGTGAGGCGCGCACGCACCGCGTTTCTCTGATCAAGAGCCTGGGGTACGCGCAAAGCACGCCCAAGATCCCGAAGGTCGTCGATCAGGTCGTCGTGGTCAGGCATCGCGCACCTCCCCCACCGGCAGCCGGTCGCGTAACCGGGTCAGCGCCCGTGCCGTCCGCGACTTCACCGTCCCCTTGGCCACCCCGAGCGTCACCGCGGTCTCCGCCTCGGACAGATCCAGCAGGTAGCGGCAGACCAGCACCTCGCGGTCCCGGGTGTCCAGCGCACGCAACTGCGCCACCAGGAACGTCCGCCGCTCGGTCGCCTCCGCCGTCTCGGCCGGGTCCGGCTCGAGCGGCAGCGGGTCCTCGCGCACCGCCGCCCGCATCAGCAACCCGGTCCGCCGGGTCCGCGACCGGATCAGATTGCGGGTCTCGTTCGCCACGATCGCCAGCAGCCACGCCTTGAACCCCGAGTCGCCCCGATAGCGCCCGAGCCCCCGGTACGCCTTCACGAACGCCTCCTGGACCACGTCGTCGGCGTCCGCGCCCGCACCCAGCAGCACGGCGGCCCGGTGGGCGGGCGCCGTGAACCGGACGACCAGGTCCTCGTACGCGTCCAGGTCGCCGTCTCGGGCTCTCGCCACCGCGGAAGTCTCGTCTATTTCGATCGTCGCCCCCTCCGACACACCCTATTGACACCGCGTACCGGGAACCGGTTCCCACCGGCCGGTGTCACCAGTGCATGACGACCCGGCGCTCCCTCCTCCTGCTCGCCGGCACCGGCCTGGCCCTCACGGCCACCGGTTGCCGGGAACCCGCGGCCGCCACCCCGGCCACCGCGCCCGACGTGCTCCTCGCCGACACCGGCAGCGGGCTGGTGCGCCTCTCCCCCACGGGTGCGCAACCGCTCGGCACCGCGGCGGCCGCGTTCGACGGCGCCCACCTCTATGCCACCGGATCCACCGGTCTGGAGCAGATCGACCCGGCGACCGGGGAGGCCGTCCGGCGCAGCGCGCTCGGGGACGGATGGCTTCCCCGCGTCGTCTCCACGGACGGCCGGGTGTGCGCGCTGAGCGAAGCGGCGGGCGCCACGGTGCCGGCGGCGCGCACCCGGACCCCGCTCGTCGTGATGGACTCCACCGGCCCGCGCAAGTTCAACCTGCCCGGCGTGATCGAGCCGGACGCCTTCACCTCCGACGGCACCGGGCTGTTCGTGCTGGACTGGCTGCCCGCCACCGCGCCCGACCACTACCGGGTGCGGCTGCTCGATCTCGGCACCGGCCAGATCCAGCCGCTTCTCACCCGCAACAAGACGCCGGTGCCGACCGGCGCCGAGGAGGAGATGCGCGGCGAGGGTCGGCAGGCGGTGCTGTCGGCGGACAAGCAGATGCTCTTCACCCTCTACACGCACCAGCCGGGGCACGCGCACACCCGGGATCTGCTGTCGGGCCGGCCCGGCAACGCGCACGCCTTCGTCCACGTGCTGCACCTGACCGAGCGGTGGGCGTTCTGCCTGGACCTCCCGCACCCGTTCGGCGAGGGCGCGCCGGGCACGTGCGCGCTGGCCGCGAACGCCCGCTACATCGCGGTGGCGGACCTGGCCGCCGGCAAACTGGCGTACTGCAGCGCTCCGTCACTCACCGTGGAGCGGCTCGTGGCGATACCCGCCGGGGACGCGCCCGCCGCGCTGGCCCTGTCACCGGACGGGCGCACCCTGGTCGGCGCGGGTGACCGGGTCACCGTGCTGGACACCACGACCGGTGCGACGGCGTCGTCGTGGAAGGTGCCAGGTCCGGTACGCGGGCTGGGGCTCACCGTTGACGGCAAGCGCCTCTACGCCGGTGTGCCGGACGGGGTCGCCTGGTTCGACACGGCCTCCGGAACCGTGGCCGGCGAGCAGGGTGTTCCCGGGCTCACGGCGCTGCGGCACGTGATCTGAACACGTCCAGCAGGAACCACTCGTCCTCGTGACGCACGACGCGCTCCAGCTCGGGACGCGCCGCCACGATCTCGTGGACGTTGAAACCGTCGTACGTGCCGCCGTTCTCCCGGTCACGGAAGTGCAGGCAGACCAGGTCACCGCCCGGCTCCAAGCGTGCGGTCAGGCCGCTCAGGAACGCGTCGAGGTCGTCCGAGGACAGGTAGTACAGCAGGTCACCGATCACCACGAGGTCGAAGCCGGCGTCCGGCATCTCGGCCGGCACCATGGCTCGTTCCACTGTCACGTTCGGCAGGTCCGCGACGTTCTCGCGGGCCTGCTGGACGGCCTCCTCGACGCTGTCGGTGGCGAGGATCGCGTCGCAGCGGGGCGCCAGCATCCGGGTGAAGAGGCCGATCGAGGCGCCCGGCTCGTAGCAGGAGCGGTACCGCTCGCGGGGCAGGCTCGCCAGGGTGACCGCGTACTTGCGCTGGTTGTGCCACTTGGTGGCGACGTCCCAGGGGTCGTCCTTCGCCAGGTAGAGCCCGGTGAAGTAGTCCAGCGAGACCGTGGTCTCCGGTGGTGCGGCGTCGCCCTCTGCTCGTGTCACGCCGGAATTGTGCCGAACCCGGGGGCGACGCCGTCATCCGGGTGGTCAGCGCGCCGCCCGCGGCCGGCGCGCCACCAACGTCACCGTCAGCGCGCCGCCACCGTGAGCGAGCCGACGCCGGCCTCCGCGTCGAGGTCGATGCCGCCGTCGCCGTCGCCCTTGGCCAGCTCGGCCTGGCGGGGTACGCCCCTGTCCTCGTCGCCGTACAGGGTCACCGTGCCGGCACCGCGCCGGAAGGCCGCGCGGACCGGCACCTGACCGGCCGTGGTGATCCGCCAGGTCTTGATCCCGCCGCTCATCACGATCGGGACGGTGGCGTCGGACAGCGGCAGCGCCAGGTTGAGCTGGTTCACGCCGCCGACCAGATCGACCTTGCTGACCGTGCCGCGGGACAGGTCGAACATCGCGGTACGGAACCCGCCCCGCATCCGGATCGCCCAGTCCACGTCGTCGCTGAGCACGACGTCGACACGCGCGGAGCCCTCCGTGTCGGTCGGCTCGATCCGCAGGCGCAGGGTGGTGTCCTCGACGACCGCCGTCGGTGTCACGCCGCTGCCCTGCGGGGTCGTGACCCGGAACCAGCCGTCGTCGACCGCGCCGATCGTGACGAAGATCTGGGTGCTGCCGTCGACCATCTCGAACGTGGCGGCGTCGGGCACCGGGCCGGCCGGCGGTGAGGTGCCGATGGAGACCGGCGGGTTGGCCGGCGCCTCGGCCGGCGGGGCGCTGCGGTCGGCGAACGTCGGCTGCTCCGGCGTGCCGCCGGTGGGCTTCATGATCACCCATGCCGCGCCGCCGCCGACACCCACCAGGGCGGCCAGGAGAGCCACAGACTTCCAGCGGGACCTGCGGGGACGGACACCGGCCGGTATCTCCACGGTGACGCGGTTGGTGGCGGGCTCCAGCCGCGCGCTCGCCGGGGCCTGCCACGCCGGGCTGGTGCGGTCCGGCTCGGCACCCGGCAGCTCGTAGTGGTCGGCCTCCGGGCCCAGGCGCTGCGGCAGGTCGGGCCAGTAGTCGGAGATGTTCGGCAGGTCGGGTGCTGAGGGCTGGCTGTCGATCTCGGGTTCGGGGTCTGTCTGAGCAACGGGACTGTCCACGGCAGGCTCTCCTCGACGTGATACCGACAACGGGTACGGACGAGGAGTCCGTTCGGTTCGACTGGGATCGCTCCCATGAGAATTGTTTTCGCGGAACTCTTGCCTTCGGGGCACTGATACCGGTAGATCATTATCGGACCATTAAGTGGCAATCCGCCGATTCTCCAGAGAGCGAATAGATGCCGGAAGAAGACACCGGGGACAGACTCCGGGTCGGTCGCTGGGTTCCGCCGTTATCGACGGACGGTTCCGGCAACGACCCATCGGGGTATCCCTACTCGCGGCCGGCGCTCCCCCGCGGCGTCGAACGCCGCGCGCTCGGTCCCGGCACCACTGGGCCGTCGTCCCTGCGCCCCCGGCTGCTCCTCGCCGGGACGCTGGTCCTGGCGTCCGTCGTCACCGCGACGGTCGCCACGATCGTCAACGACGCGCAGAAGCCCGATCCGGTCGCCGTCCAGACCGAGGACATCCCCCGCCCCGCCCAGCCGTTCGAACCGCTTCCGCCAGAGGCGACCATCTCCCTGCTGCCACCACCGAGCCCGACCGTCACCTCGACATTCGTGCTGCCCACGTCGAACGCGGCGGCCACCGTCACACGCAGTTACTCCCCGTCGCCCAGCAAGGCCTCGCCCAAGCCGACCCGGACGACGCAGCCCGCGCCACCGGCGCTCGTGACCGGCCGCCAGTCCGGTCTGGAGTCGGTGGACCGGCCCGGATCCCGGGTCCGGCACCGCAACTTCGCCGGGCGGCTCGAGCCGCTCGACAGCGACCAGGACCGGGCCGACGCGCGGTTCACCGTCCGCGCCGGGCGGGCGAATGCGAACTGCTTCTCGCTCGAATCAGGAAACTTTCCCGGATATTATCTGCGGCACCGGAACTTCGAAATCCGGCTCGATCGATACGACCGATCAGATTTGTTCGACCGGGACGCCACTTTCTGTACGGTCGTGATTCGCCAGGGCGCCGCACTCGCGCTGCGGTCCATCAATTATCCGTCGCGTTATGTGGTCGCCGACGGTAACCGCCTCTACCTCCGCGAGACCTCGGCGGAGGGCGCCACCGCGTTCCTGCCACGGTCGGCGCTGTGACGTGGTGCCCGGCCGAGGCCCCTCCAGCCGGGCACCACTCCCCCCTCAATCGCGTTTCAGGACCACCACCGCGCGGGCGTCGAGGACGGCCGGCGCGCCCGGCAGACCGTCCAGGCCGACCGGCGCGTCGGTCCGGTTGATCAGGAACCAGTGATCGCCGCGGATCGTCAGCTCGACCGCACCGCGCAACGCCTCCGGGAGCTCGCTGACCACCCCGGCCGGGCCGAGCAGGGCGGGGACCAGGGACGTCAGCCCCTCCGGGCCGAGACGGGTCGAGACGTACGCGGCCGAGCCCGCACCCACCGGCCGCCGGGTGATCGCCGCCCGGTCCGTGTACTCACCGCTCGTGTACCGGGCCAGCACCTCCACCTCGCCCGTGATGTCGATCCGGTCGGTCCAGAGTGTGCCGGTCGTGCCGTTGTCCAGCTCGACGCTCTCGGCGTCCAGCAGCGGCGCGAACTCCTCGATCCGGATGCCGAGCAGGTCACGCAGCGCACCCGGGTAGCCGCCGAGCCACACGTGGTCGTTCTCGTCCACGATCCCGGAGAAGTACGTGGTGATCAGGTGGCCGCCGCCCGCCACGTACGCCCGAAGCCGCTCCGCGAGGGCCTCCGGCACCACGTGCAGGATCGGCGCGATCAGCACCCGGTAACGCTCCAGCGGCCCGCCGGTCGGCACCACGTCGGTGCGGACGCCGTTGTTGAGCAGCGCGGTGTACCAGTCGAGGGCCTCCCGGTGGTAACGCAGCCGGTCGGTCGGGTGCGAGTCGTGCTCGGACACCCACCACGACTCCCAGTCGAAGACGATCCCCACGTCGGCCGGGGTGCGCTCCGAGCCGGCCACTGGTGCGAGGTCACGCAGCCGTTTGCCCAGGTCGGTCACCGACCGGAACAGCGCGCTGCCCGTTCCGGCGTGCGGCAGCATCGCCGAGTGGTACTTCTCCGCGCCCGCCCTCGACTGCCGCCACTGGAAGAAGCAGACCGCGTCGGCGCCGTGCGCCACATGGGTGAGCGAGTCGCGGGCCATCTCGCCGGGCTTCTTGGCCAGGTTGACCGGCTGCCAGTTGACCGCGCTCGTCGAGTGCTCCATCAGGAACCACGGCCGGCCGCCGGCGAGGTTGCCGGTCAGGTTCGCCGAGAAGGAGAGCTCGTCGCGGGCCTGCGGGCCGGGGATCACGTAGTGGTCGTTGGCGACGAAGTCGACCTCGGCGGCCCAGTCGGCGTAGTTCATCGGGTTCATCCCGCTCATCACCATGAAGTTGGTGGTGACCGGCACATCAGGGGTGAGCTCGCGCAGGACCGTACGCTCGGCGCGCAGATGCTCCTTGAGCGCGTCCGAGGAGAACCGGCGGAAGTCGAGCTGCTGGGTCGGGTTCGGGTGCGAGGCGGCGATCCGTGGCGGCAGAACCTCCGCGAAGGAGTCGTACCGCTGCGACCAGAACGCGGTGCCCCAGGCGTGGTTGAGCGCTTCGACGGTGCCGTACCGGGCGCGCAGCCAGTCCCGGAACGCGACAGCGGCGTCGTCGGAGAAGTCGTAGACGTTGTGGCAGCCCAGCTCGTTGTTGACGTGCCAGGCGGCCAGGGCCGGGTGTCCTGCGTACCGGGTGGCCAGGGCGCGGACCAGGCGCAGGGCGTGCTCGCGGAAGACCGGCGAGGTGGGCCGCCAGTGCTGCCGCGCGCCCGGCCAGACGGTGGCGCCCTCCCGGTTGACCGGCAGGATCTCCGGGTGCTTCGCGGTCAGCCACGGTGGCGGTGACGCGGTGGCGGTTGCCAGGTCGACCGAGATGCCGCCGGTGTGCAGCAGGTCCATCACCTCGTCGAGCCACGCGAAGTCGTACTCACCGTCGCGCGGCTCGAGCCTGGCCCAGGAGAAGATGGCCAGCGAGACGATGGTGACGCCGGCTTCGCGCATGGCACGTACGTCGTCGTCCCAGACCTCGCGTGGCCACTGGTCGGGGTTGTAGTCGGCGCCGAACTCCAGACGCGCCGCCCCGGCGTGGCGAAGCCAGCGCCGGGGCGAGTGCTCGTGAGATGTCATTTAACCGTGAAGCCCTGTTCCTGGCCGTACTTGACCGATGCATCCTGCCAGGACTTCAGCCCGTCCTGCAGGGTTCCCTGCCCGATGTACGCCTTGCCGACGGTGTCGCCGTAGACGCTGTTGGCGTAGACCTGGAAGGGCAGGTACGACCAGCCGGGGACGACCTGCCCGGCGGACGCGGCGAGAACCTCGTTGACCTTCTGCCCGCCGAAGTACGGGAACTCCTTGCCCGTGAACTCCGGCGCGGCGAGCTCCTTGGTGGTGGCCGGGAAGGCGCCGTTCTGGGAGCGGCTGGCCGCGCCCTCGTCAACCGTCGCGTACTTGAGGAACGCGTACGCGAGGGCCTTGTTGGCGGCCTTCTCCGGGATGGCGATCGAGCTGCCGCCGTTCTCCGAGGTGGCCTTGCCGCCCGACTCCCACTGCGGCATCGGGGCGACCTGCCACTTGCCGTTGCCGGCCTTCACGCCGGACTCCAGGTTGGCGGGCATCCAGGCGCCGATCACCAGCGAGGCGATGGTGCCGTCGGCAAGGCCCTGATACCAGCCGTCGCTCCAGCCCGGCACCGGGTTGAGCAGCTTCTTGTCGATCAGCGGCTGCCAGAGCGCGGTGAACTTCTGGGTGCCGGGGTCGGCGAAGTTGACCGTGACGTTCGTGCCGTCCACGGTGTACGGCTTGCCCCCGGCCTGCCAGATCATGCTCGTGGTGAAGCCGGCGTCGCCGCTGTCACTGGTGATGTACGCCTTCGGGTCGGCCTTGTGCAGCTTCTCGGCGGCGGCCGCGTACTCCTCCCAGGTGGCCGGCACGGCGATCTGGTGCTTGTCGAAGACCTCCTTGTTGTAGAAGAGCGCCATCGGGCCGGAGTCCATCGGCAGGCCGTAGATGGCCTGCCCGGCGTGCACCGAGTTCCAGGTGCCGGGGGTGAAGGTGCCGTCCAGCGAGGCCGCGCCGAACGTGTTGAGGTCGGTCACCGTCTTGGCCAGGGCGAACTGCGGCAGCGCGTAGTACTCGATCTGCGCCACGTCCGGCACCCCGGTCCCGGCGGTGATCGCGTTCTGCAGGGCGGTGTACGCGTCGTTGCCGGTGCCGGAGTTGACCAGGTTCACCTTCACCTTCGGGTACTTGGTCTGGAAGTCGGCGACGACCTGCTTGAGGGTCGGCTCCCAGGCCCAGACGGTGAGGTTGCCACCGGCGTCGAGGGCGGCCTGCACGTCGGCCTCGGAGACCGACGTCGTGGCGGCGCCACCGTCGTCGGAGTCGTCGGATCCGCCGCAACCGGCAGCCAGGAGGGTTATGGAGAGGGCGGCGCCGAGGAGCGCGCGCCTGCGGGTGATCATCATGGCGCTTCCCTTCTTCGGGGACTTCTACTGTTTGAGGCCGCCGGTGGCGAGACCGGACTGCCAGTAGCGCTGGAGCAGCAGGAAGGCCGCGATCAGCGGCACGATCGTGAGCAGCGAGCCGGTGATCACGAGGTTGTAGATCACGTCGCCGCCGACGGTGGTGGCCTGCTCGTTCCACGAGTACAGGCCGAGGGTGAGCGGGAACAGGTCGGGATCCTTCAGCATGATCAGCGGAAGGAAGAAGTTGTTCCAGGTCATCACCGTGTTGTAGAGCAGGACGGTCACGAGGCCGGGCGCGAGCAGCGGCACCGCGATGGAGAAGAACGACTTGAACTCCCCGGCGCCGTCCACTCGTGCCGACTCCAGGATCTCGTCGGGCACCGCGTCGGTGGAGTAGGTCCACATGAGGTAGAGGCCGAACGGCGAGACCAGCGCCGGGATGATGATCGCCGCCGGGGTGTCGGTGAGCCCCAGCTTCGCGAACATCAGGAAGGTGGGCACGGCGAGCGCGGTGGGCGGCACGGCGACGCCGGCGAGGATGACGGCGAAGACCGCCGCCCGGCCGCGGAACCTGAACTTGGCCAGCCCGTACCCGGCCAGCGCCGCCAGCAGGGTCGCGCCGCCGGCGCCGACCACCACGTAGAGCAGCGTGTTGAGCAGCCAGCGGCCGAAGATGCCGTCCTGATAGGCGAAGGTGTCGGCGATGTTGTCGAACAGCGCGAAGTCGGAGGAGAACGCCAGCCCGAACGAGCTGAACAGCCCCTCCTGGGTCTTGGTCGCGCTGATCACCAGCCAGGCGAGCGGGAGCAGGCTGTAGGCCAGCGCCAGGCAGGTGATCACGGTGAGCGTGACGCTGCGTCTGCGGCGGGGCCGGCTGGGTGCGGCGGCGCCCGCTCCGGCGCGTCGCGCCGCCGGCCGGATCGTCGGCGGGGCGGTCATCGGCCGGCCTCGCGCATGACGCGGCGTTGGAAGAGGTACGCGACGAGCATCGTCACCACTCCCATGACGAGGGCGATGGTCGCTGAGTAGTTGACCTGCTGCCCGGCGAAGGACAGCTGGTACGCGTACACATTGGGGGTGAAATAGGTCGTGATCGAGTTGGGCGCGATCGTGTCGAGGATCTGCGGCTCGTTGAAGAGCTGGAAACTTCCGATGATCGAGAAAATCGTGGCGACGGCCAGTGGCCCGCGCAGCGCCGGCAGTTTGATCGCCCGGATGATCCGGAACTGGCCGGCGCCGTCGATGGCCGCGGCCTCGTAGAGCGCGGTGTCGATCACCCGCAGCCCGGAGTACAGCAGGATCATGTTGTAGCCGACGAACTCCCAGGTCACGATGTTGCCGATGGCGGTGAGGATCAGGTCCGGGCCGAGCGGGTCGGGGATCGCCCAACCGAAGGACTCGTTGAGGTTGCCGACCAGCCCGATCCTCGAGCCGTACATGAAGCCCCACATCAGGGTGGCTACGACGGCGGGTACCGCGTACGGAAGAAAGACCGAGATGCGGAAGAACGCGGCGCCGTAGAGGCGGCCGCTGTCGATGGCCAGGGCGATCAGCAGCGCCAGGAACAGCATGATCGGCACCTGCACGAGCAGGAAGAGCCCGACCCTGGTGAGCGCCTCCCAGAACTGCGGGTCGCTCAGCGCCTTGGTGTAGTTGTCCAGGCCGACGAAGGTGGTCCCGCCGACCAGCTGGGTGCGGTAGACGCTGAGGTAGGCCGAGTACCCGATCGGCGCGAGGAACACCAGCGCGAACACCACGAGGAACGGGCCGGTGAACTGCCAGCCGATCCAGGAACGCCGAGTCACGCGCGCTCCCTCCGGAGATGGATGTTTACGTTAACAATTTCGGCCACGTGACACGATGTTTACGTAAACGTGTGTGCCGTATAGTGGCACGCGTCACCAGGGTGGTCAAGGTTCACGAGGGGCAGCCATCGATACCCATCGTCTGCGTGCCGGGTCCGACGTTCCCGGCGGGCGTCGTAAGCAGCGCGTTTCCATGGCTGACGTCGCCAAACTGGCCGGCGTCTCGTCGCAGACGGTGTCCCGTGTGGCCAACGGCCAGCCGGGCGTCGTCGAGTCCACCCGCGAACAGGTCCTGGCCGCGATGCGCGAGCTCGGATACCGCCCGAACAGCGCGGCCCGCTCCCTGCGGTACGGCCGCTTCAACACGATCGGCGTGATCCTTTTCGGTCTCTCATCGACCGGCAACAGCCGGACCGTGGAGGCCATCGCGACACACGCCGCCGCCGAGGGGTACGCGATAACGCTCATCCCGGTCGGCGTACCCACCCAGGACAACGTGCTCGGCGCGTTCACCAGGATGGGCGAGCTCGCGGTCGACGGCGTCATCGTGATCATCGAGGTGCACCTCCTGGACGCCACCGCGGTCGCGCTGCCGCCGGGCGTGCACGCGGTGGTGGTCGACTCCGACGCCGGTGACCGCTATCCGGTCGTCGACACCGACCAGGCCGACGGTGCCCGCCAAGCCGTCCGCCACCTGCTCGAACTGGGCCATCGCACGGTGTGGCACGTGGCCGGGCCGGCCGAGTCGTTCGCCGCCGAGCGCCGCGCGAGCGCCTGGCGGGCGGTGCTGGAGGAGGCCGGCCGCCCGGTGCCGCCGGTCGAACGCGGCGACTGGTCGGCCGACTCCGGTTACCGCGCCGGGCTCCGGCTGGCCGATCATCCGGACTGCACCGCGGTGTTCGCGGCGAACGACCAGATGGCGCTCGGAGTGCTGCGTGCCCTGCACGAGCGGGGACGGCGCGTGCCGGAGGACGTGAGCGTGGTGGGGTTCGACGACATCGCGGACGCGTCCTCCTATCTGCCGCCGCTCACCACGGTCCACCAGGACTTCGCCGAGGTGGGGCGACGATGCGTGCGCTCGTTGCTGGACCAGATCCACGACGGCCCCGCCGCGCCCGGCACCGACCTGGTTCCCACTACCCTGATCACCCGGGCCAGCACCGGACCGGTATCGACCGCCCGGGATGACGACAGGGCTTGACCGTTCGGGGGAGGCTGGGAGGGACAAGCCTCGACTCGGAGGGTGATCCTGATGGCGCTCAAGCTCGACAGCAACACCATCCTCGAAAAGGCCCGGGAGGGCACCGACGCCGCCACCGCGGCCCGCGTGTTCGGCACGCCGGTGGAGAAGGACGGCGTCGTGGTGGTCCCGGTGGCCATCGTCAGCGGCGGCGGGGGCGGCGGCTCCGGCAGCGGCACGGCGGCGGCCAAGGCCGCGGCAGCCACCGGCGACGACTCCGCCGACGGCGCCGGAGGGAAGGACCAGGAGGGTGAGGGCTCCGGCGGCGGGTTCGGCTTCTCCGCCCGCCCGGCTGGCGTCTTCGTCCTGAGGAACGGCGAGGTCACCTGGAAACCCGCCGTCGACGTCAACAAAATCGTCATGGGCGGCCAGCTCGTCCTCATCACCGCCCTGCTCGTCGCCCGCTCAGTAATCCGCCGCCGCCGCCGTCGCTAACCAGCGTGTGGAGTTCGGCCTCCCTCCGCACCCGAACTCCACACGCAACAGGCTCAACCGATCAGCGTGTGGAGTTGGGGTGCGCAGAGCGGCCGAACTCCACACACAACAGGCTCAACCGAGCAGCGTGTGGAGTTGGGGTGCGCAGAGCGGCCGAACTCCACACACAACAGGCTCAACCCCACGACGTGTGGAATTCGGGTGCGCAGAGCGGCCGAACTCCACACACCACCCGCTCAACCCCACGACGTGTGGAATTCGGGTGCGTAGAGCGGCCGAACTCCACACACAACGGGCTCAACACCACGACGTGTGGAATTCGGGTGCGCAGAGCGGCCGAACTCCACACGCGGTGGTTACGGTTCGGGGTAGTGGGCTACCCGGAGACGCCAGGCGAAGATTGCCAGGGTGCCGGTGGTGCAGAGCAGCCAGACCACGCCGGCGTGGGCGAGGCCGCGCCAGACCAGGTCGAGAGGGCCGCCGTCGATCGCGTAGGTGCCGATCTCCCGTGCGGACCAGAACGGCATGAACTTGGCCACCGTGCCGGCCGGGTCAGCGAGCATCGACACCGCGCTGACGGAGAGCAGGGCGAGGGCGCCCTCCAGTTCACGGGGCAGCAGCGCGCCGACGAGGCTGCCGAAGGGTGCCGCCACCAGCGCGGTGACCAGCATCATCGGACCGGCCGCCCACAGGTGCAGCATGTCGAGGTCGACGGCGACCAGCGTCCAGTACCCCAGCGCGAGCAGCGCTCCTGCGCCGGTCATGGCCAGCAGGCGGCCGCCGATGATGCCCGCCACCGACGCGCCGGACAGGCGCAGACGCGGGTCGACGCCCCGGGCCGCGTTCACCACGAAAAGGGTGAGGGTGGAGACCGCCCAGCCGATGCCGAGGGTCAGCGCCCGTGTGGACTGCCCGCTCAGATCCTGCCGCCGGGCCAGGTAGAACCAGAGCGGGAGGGAGACCACGAGCAGCAGCGCTGTCCAGCGGCGGCTCATCTCCCGGGCCGACAGGCCGGCCACCACGAGCGCCGTCATCGTTCTCCTCCCGCCGCGCCCAGGTCGAGCACGTGATCGACGTTGTCGAGTTCGTGCAGCAGGTGGGTGACCACCACGACCGCCCGGCCGGCCTCGCGCCAGGTGCGCACCTGCTGCCAGAAGTCCAGGTACGACCCCTGGTCGAAACCCTGGTACGGCTCGTCAAGCAGCAGCAGGTCGGGGCCGTGCAGCTCGCCGAGGACGAGGTTCAGCTTCTGCCGTGTGCCGCCGGACAGGTGCTGGACCAGTTGCTCGGTGCGTGGCTTCCAGGCGAGGCGGGACGCGAGGTGCGTACCCGTTGATCGTGCCCGTCGTGGCACCATGCCGGCGGCGGCCCCGAAGAGGGTGAAATGCTCCCCGGCCGTCAGCCAGCCGGCCGTGCCGCCGTCCTGCGGGACGAAGCCCACCCGGCGTGTCCGGTGCACCGTGCCGGAGCTGGCCCTGGCCAGCCCCGCGCAGATCCGCAGCAGCGTCGACTTGCCGCAGCCGTTGGCGCCGACGATCGCGGCCACCTCGCCCCCGCGGACGGTCAGGTCGACGCCGGAGAAGACGGTCCGCCGCCGGTAGCGCTTCCCGACCCCGCTCAGGCGCAGCATCACCGGACCGGAGGTGTACCGCGGAACCGCTGACGTGGGTGCGGAGAGCTCGGCGACGAGATGCCGGGCGTAGAGGTGCGCCGGGCCGAAGAACCGGTCCGGCTCGGCGGCGTGCTCGCCGGCCTGCTGGTCGGTCTCCGCGCGCAGCTGCCGGGCCCGCGACGGCTGCAGGCCGAGCCGGACCAGTTCCTCCTCGAAACGGGCGCCCCAGCTCATCGGATGTGCTCCCCGACGAGGGAGTCGACGCCGTCGCGGAACAGGCGCCACTCGGCGGTCTGCGTGTCCAGAACGTCCCGCCCGGCCGGGGTGATCGCGTAGTACTTCCGGCGCGGCCCGGCTCCGGACGGCGCCCAGCTCGGCTCGGCCAGCCCTTGCTGTTCCAGGCGGAGCAGCGCCGGATAGAGGGTGCCGCCGGGTATGTCGGCCACCCCGGCGGTGGCCAGGCGCTGCGCCAGCCCGTACCCGTAGTCGGGCTGGTCGCGCAGCATCGCGAGCAGGCACAGGTCGAGGAACCCGTGCAGCCAGGGTCGTGGAGTCATGTAGGCAGACTAACTGCATACCAGTCCGCCTACCTAGTGGGGGGATACTCTGGGCGAGTCGGAAAATTCTTCGGAGTACGAGTGCACAAACCACGATCGGGCGGCATCGAAGTGGGTGTGACCTTCGAGCAATTCGCAGTGGCCCGCCTTCCGAGCCTGTTGCGTTACGCGGTCGTCCTCACCGGCGACCGGGAACTCGCACAGGATGTCGTGCAGGAGGTGCTGGCCCGGGCCCAGGTCAAATGGCGGCGGATCAGCGACGCCGACTCACCGGAGGCGTACGTGCGCAGGATGGTGCTCAACGAGTACCTGTCCTGGCGGCGGAGCTGGGCGGCGCGCCATGTGCACGCCGCGGGTGAGCGGCTCGTCGAGATCGACGACGCCCGAGGCGGGGTACGCGACCACGCCGACGGTGTCGTCGAAGCCGACGCGCTGTGGAACCGCCTGAGCCTGCTCGGCCGCAAGCAACGAGCCGTCCTGGTGCTGCGCTATTACGAGCAGCTCGAGGACGACGCGATCGCCGACCTGCTCGGCTGCAGTCCGGCGACGGTACGCAGCCACGCGTCGAGGGCACTGAAGACGCTCCGGCTCACCTCCGAGCGGGAGCTGAAGGAATATGCCAAGGAGAGGTCGTGACGGAGCACGGAGACCGGCTGCGCGAAGCCTTTGAATCGCACGAGAACAACATGCCGGACCCCGCCGTGGTGTACGCCAAGGTCGAGGAGCTGGCCCGCAAGAACAAGTGGCGCCGCCGCGGTGTCCAGGCCGCCGGTGGGGTGGCTCTCAGCGCGGGCCTGATCGCCGGTGTGACCAACCTGCCCGCTCTCCTCCCGGCCGGCCCGGCGCAGACCGTGCCGGTGGCAGTGCTCCCGGCCGGCGCCGCGCCGTCGGCCTCGGCCACCGCGCCGACCGAGGCGGAGCTGCAGGCACGCTGGGACGCCTACTTCGGCGCCGGCTACAACTACACCACGGCGCTGGAGCTCGCGAAGCTCTGGCAGATGAACGACGAGATCGGCCTGGTCAAGGCGGAGGCGGGCCGTCGCCTGCTGGCCGGCGAGACCCTGCCGATCCGGCCGCTTCCCGAGGCCGAGGTGCCGGAGACCAGCCCGGAGATCACCAAGGAGATGCAGAAGCAGCTCGACGCGTTCTTCGGCGCCGGCTACGGCTGGGAAGAGGCCGAGAAGCTCGCCAAGCTGTGGAAGCTCGACGACCCGTCGGACGCCAAGTACGAGGCCGGGAAGCGGCTGCTCGCGGGCAAGAAGCTGCCGGTCAAGCCGGACCCGGCGAACGTCGAGGAGGCCAAGAAGGCCAACGCGGCCAACGCCTTCTGGAACGCCGGGTACGACGGCGAGGACGCTCAGAAGCTGGCCGAGCTGTGGAAGCTCGACGGGACGTACGAGGCCAAGGTCATGGCCGGTCAGAAAATCCTCGCCGGCGAAGAACTGCCGATCAAGCCGTGACCGCCCGCTTGCGCCGGCGCATCGGCTTCGAGATCGAGCTGATGGCGCCACCCGGCGTCAACCGGCGCACGCTGGCGTTCGATCTGGCCGGACGGTGCGGGGGCACCGTCCGGCCGGTGTGGCACCACGACAGCGAACCGTCCCTGGTCCCGGGCCTGGGGCGGTTCCTGCATCTCACGCAGGCTTTCGAGGTGCGCCGCCCGGACGGCGCCCTGCTCTGCACGCTGGCCGACGACGTCACGCTGCTGGCCGGGCTGGACCCGGCGGCGCCCGCGCTCCCCGGCTGGTTCCGGATCCTCACCGACGACCGCCGCCTGCTGCGACTGCTCGCGGCGCGCTGCGACCCCGGCGGCAGCCTGGCCGGTGTGCTGAACCCGGCGGCCGAGCTCTGGGGCACCGAGGCCCGGCGTTTCGGGCTCATCCACCGGCTGGACGACGCGGGCGGCGCGACGATCGCGCTGGCGGCGCCGCTGACCGGTGAGCGCGAGCGCCCCTGCGAGGTGATCACCCCGCCGCTGGCGGCCGATCACCACAAGGCCCTCGCCGAGCTGCTCGAACCGGCACGGGAGCTGGGCTTCACCGTGCCGCAGGAGGCCGCTGTGCACCTGCACCTGGACGGCGGGCCGTTCCGGGAACCGGCGGCGCTGGCGAACCTGGTGCGGCTGTTCGCGTACTGGCGGGAGCCGCTGCGGGCGCTGCTGGCCACGAACCCGGCCTGCCGTCGCCTCGCGCCGCTGCCGGAGCAGCTGGTGGCGGCCGTGTCGGGTACGCCGACCACCGAGGAACTGCGCCAGGCGGCCAAGGACGGCGGCCTGACGAAGTTCTTCGACGTCAATCTCACGCAGCTGATGACAGACACCCCACCGGTACGGGACACCGTCGAGATCCGGATCCTGCCGGGCGGCATCGAGGCCGGGGCGATCGTGGACCGGTCCGCGCTCGTCGAGCTGCTGCTGGAGCGATGCCTGGACCCGGCGCCGGTCCCGCAACCGCCGGCGGACACCGCCGAGGCCGTCGACGGACTGCTCGAACTGGCCGCCGAGGCACTGGCACAGCGGTAGGTCAGGCCAGATCCTCCAGCCAGTCCCGGCTGGCCGCAGCGATCCGGGGCGGGACACCGAGTTCCCCGAGCAGCTCGGCGGCCGCGGCCATCTCCGCACGCCGCCGCACGGCATGCCGGCGCGACCCGTCCACCAGACGATCCAGTGTCGCCGCGTTGCCGCGGATCAGCTCCTCCCGGATGTTGTCCCGCAGCCACTCCTCGAGGCCCGCCGCCCGCGCACCCTCGAGCGCCTCCACGACCGCGGCCGCCATCCCCTTGTAGAAGACGCTGCGCAGCAACTTCCGGGTGGCCGCGGCACCCACCGGCCCGTCGAGCACGTCGACGCTCGCGCCGAACCCGCGCAGCACACCCGCGAGCTCCTCCGCCGCCGGACCGCTCATGGTCATCGGCGTCGCCAGGCCGCGCCCCGGCACCGGCGACATGAGCGCGACGTCGACCACTCGCAGCACGTTCGCGCCGAGGGCGCTCAGCCGCTCCTTGAGACTCGGGGTGGCCGTGTTCAGGTCGGCCCAGATCGTCCCGGTGGCGCACCCGGGCAGTGACTCCCGCAGCGCCTCCACCGCGTCTGCCGCGCTGTTGACGCTCAGCACGACCGAGGCGCCCGCGCAGGCCTCCGCGTCGCTGCCGGTGGGTACGACTCCGGGCGGAGCGGGCATACGAGGGTCGTAACCCCGCACCGTCGCACCCGCCTCCACCAACCCGGCGGCGAGAAGACCGCCCGCCTCTCCGAGCCCGAGCACGGCGATCACAGTCATTCCGGCAACCTAGCAGATTGTCAACAATTGTTTCGACCAGCCATCGGGCATAGAGTGACCGGCGGACGCAGATTGTTGACAATCTCGTAGTTAATCGCGAAGGGGAGATGCGATGCTGGTTCTCACCGCCCACCCCGGTGACTTCGTCTGGCGGGCAGCCGGCGCGATCGCCCTGGCCAACGCGCGCGGGCAGCGTGTGGTGATCGGCTGCATGAGCTTCGGCGAGCGGGGCGAGTCGGCCTCGCTGTGGCGCAAGGGCTACTCGCTGGACGAGGTGAAGGCGCACCGCCGCGCCGAGGCCGAGGAGGCGGCGAAGGTGCTCGGCGCCGAGATCCGGTTCTTCGACGCGGACGACTACCCCCTGGTCGAGACGCCGGAGTTGCTGCAGGGCCTGATCGACCTGTACCGGGAGGTGCAGCCGGACGTGGTGCTCACCCACGCGGCGGCCGATCCGTACAACGGCGATCACGCGTTCGCGCACGCTCTCGCGCTCAAGGCCCGCATCCTGGCACAGGCGCCCGGTGTCGAGGGCCCCGGCGAGGTGATCGGAGCGCCGCCGGTCTTCTGCTTCGAGCCGCACCAGCCGGAGCAGTGCGGGTTCGTGCCGAACGTGCTGCTGGACATCACCGAGGTGTGGGAGCGCAAACGCGAGGCCATGCGGATCCTCGCCGCTCAGAAGCACCTGCACGCGTACTACACCGAGCTGGGCAGCCGCCGCGGACTGCAGGCGGCCCGCAACTCCGGCCCCAACCTCGGCCTGCCCAACGAGACGTACGCCGAGGCGTACATGCGGATCTACCCCCAGGTCACCCGGGAGCTGTCATGAGCCGTCACGTGATCGTCCGCACCGCGAGACGGGTGCCGGAGGACGTGCTCAAGGGACTCGCCGAGGCCGGCTCCTCGACCGTGCACGAGGCCGACGGGCGCCGCGGAGCCGTAGGGCCCGAGCTGACGCCGATCCAGGCCGGCGCACGCGTCGCCGGCTCGGCGGTGACGGTCTCCTGCCACCCCGGCGACAACCTGATGATCCACGCTGCCGTCGAGCAGGTACGCCCCGGCGACGTCGTGGTGGTCACGACGACCTCACCCTCCACCGACGGGATGCTGGGCGACCTGCTCGCCACCTCGTTGCGGGCCCGCGGCGCGATCGGTGTCGTGCTCGACGCGGGCGTCCGCGACGTGGCCGAGCTGCGCGAGATGGGCTTCCCGGTGTGGGCGCGGGCGGTCAGCACCCAGGGCACGGTCAAGGCCAGCCCCGGCTCGGTCAACGTCCCGATCGTGGTCGGCGGCCAGGTGATCCGCCCTGGCGACGCGATCGTGGCCGACGACGACGGTGTGGTGGTGGTCCCGCACGAGCGGGCCGCCGAGGCGCTCGACAGGGCACGAGCCCGGACAGTCGCCGAGGACGCCAAGCGAGACCGGCTCGCCGCCGGGGAGCTCGGCCTGGACATGTACGGCCTGCGCCCACTGCTGGAGCAGCTCGGCGTCGTCTATGTGGACGAGCAATGAGCATCCCCGTCATGATCCTGCGAGGCGGCACCTCCAAGGGCGCCTATTTCCTAAAAGATGATTTACCTGATGAATCGGATGTGCGGGACCATCTCCTGCTCTCGATCATGGGATCACCCGACCCTCGGCAGATCGACGGCATCGGCGGCGCACACCCGTTGACCAGCAAGGTCGCCGTGGTCAACAGGTCGGACGACCCGGAGGCCGACGTCGACTACCTCTTCCTCCAGGTCCAGGTGGATCAACCCCGGGTCAGCGCGGAACAACCCTGCGGCAACATCCTCGCCGGTGTCGGCCCCTTCGCCATCGAGCGCGGTCTGGTCGAAGCACAGCGGGGAACGACGGCCGTCCGGATCCGCATGGTCAACACCGGCGCGCTCGCGACGGTCACCGTCCCCACTCCGGGCGGCCGGGTCGAGTACAGCGGCGACACCGTCCTCTCCGGGGTCCCCGGCACCGCCTCGCGGATCGAGGTCGAGTTCCGCGACACCGCGGGGTCGGTGGCCGGCAGCCTGCTTCCGACCGGGCGGGTCGTGGACGACCTGGACGGCGTGCCCGCCACCCTCATCGACAACGGCATGCCGGTGGTCCTGATGAGCGCCCGGTCCCTCGGCGTCACGGGTTACGAGACACCGGCACAACTCGAGGCGGACGGGCGACTGCGGCGCCGGATGGAGGAACTGCGGCTGCTCGCCGGCAAACTGATGGGACTCGGCGAGGTGGGCGAGTCCACCGTACCCAAGATGTGCCTGACCTCTCCGCCCGCAAAGGGCGGCACGCTGAACACGCGGATGTTCATCCCCCATCGCGTCCACGCGTCGATCGGCGTGCTGGCAGCGGTGACCGTGGGCACCGCGGTGGCCATGCCCGGCAGCGTCGCGCACACCACGGCCGGCGAAACGATCCGCGTCGAACACCCCACCGGTTTCTCCGACGTGGTCATCGATCTGGACGCCGGGCGCTCGGCCGTCGTCAGCACCGCACGTCTGCTCCTCGAGGGCAGGGTCCACCCGCACAGGAAGACGGAGAACAATGGCTGAGAAGATCCGCGACGTCGCACACGTCTCGGCGGTCGAGTTGTTGACGCCCGTGCTCGACGACACGGTCCGGTTCTTCACCGACCAGATGGCCATGGAGGTCGTCGAGCGGCGGGGGAACAGCGCTTATCTGCACGCGTGGGACGACTACGAGCACTTCACCGTGAAGGTCACCGGCGCAACCACGTCCGGGATCGGCCGCACGTGGTTGCGCGCTCGCAGTCCGGAGGCCCTCTCACGGCGGGTCCGGGACATCGAGGAGTCTGGGTTCGGTGAGGGGTGGGACGCGGATAAGCGGATATATCACTTCATTGACCCGGATGGGCATCCGTTCGGCATCTACTACGAGACTCAGCGGTATCAGGCGTCGGAGGCCACCCGGCCTTCGCTGAAGAATCAGGCCGCGCGATTCCCGGGCCGGGGTGCGAACGTGCGACGCTTGGACCATGTGAACTTTTTAGCCTCAGATGTCCAGATAAATGAGGATTTCGTTGGGCAAGCGTTGACCGGTCGGGCCAGCGAGCAGATCATCCTGGACAACGGCACCAAAGCCGCAGTTTGGTACACTTTTTCGGATAAATCGTATGATGTCGTTTACACCCGTGACTGGACGGGCAGGAGCGGGCGTCTTCACCACGTCGCCTTCGCCACCGACACCCGCGAGGACATCCTCCGCGCCGCAGACGTCTTCCTGGAGGCAGGCGTCCACATCGAGACCGGCCCGCACAAGCACGCCATCCAGCAGACGTTCTTCCTCTACGTCTGGGAGCCCGGCGGCAACCGCATCGAACTCTGCAACGCCGGCGCCCGCCTCCTGCTCGCCCCCGACCACGAGGTGATCACCTGGACCGAGGCGGAGCGCGCCAAGGGCCAGGCGTGGGGCCTCAAGACGATCGAGACCTTCCACACCCACGGCACCCCGCCGGTGGCCGAGTCAGAGTGGGCCTGAACCCGATCCCGGCTCGTCGAGGGTTCGCAGCACCTCGATGACGCTGGCGATGTGATCGCGCATCGCCGCCTCCGCCTCCTTCGGGTCACGCTCGCGGATGGCGGCGATGATCCGCTCGTGCTGCGGCAGCGACACCTGCGGGCGGCCCGGCAGCAGCGACAGCATGAACTGGTGCCGGGCCAACTGCGCGCGCAGCGTGCCGATCAGGCGGTCGGCGGTCAGATGCCCGGCGATCGCCCGGATCAGGCCGTGCAGCCGCTGGTTGAGGTCGCTGTACCGGCGGAACTCGCCGGACTCCACCGCCCGCCTCATCAGCAGGCCGATCTCGTCGAGCTCGCTCGCCTGCTCCTCGGTCACGCGGGTGGCCGCCTGCGCCGCCACCAGCCCCTCCAGGACCATCCGGACCTGGGTGATCTCGATGGTCTCGGCGAGCGAGACCTTGCGCACCTGCGCGCCCCGGTTCCGGTGGATCTCCACGAGACCCTCTCCGGCCAGGTCCTGCAGCACCAGCCGGATGTTGAACCGGCTCACCCCGAACCGCTCGATCAACTGTGCCTCGACGAGGCGCTCCCCCGGCAGGAACTCCCCGTTCAGGATCGCCGTGCGCACCGCGTCACGGGCACCCGACTGGCCGGTGCGCACACCGGCGACGTTCTCCGCAGCCATCTGAACCCCCAAGTACAGACCGGAAGCATAAAGGCGACGGTGAACCTCGGCCTACTCGATGAATTTGATCAGCTCGGTGGTGAAGGCGGGTTCCCGGACCGCGCCCAGGTGATCGCCGTCGATGACCGCCAGCCGCGCACCCGGGATGGCGTCGGCCAGCAGGCCGGGGCGGGTGGCCAGGGCGTCGTCGCGGCCGGCGATCACCAGGGTGGGTACCGAGATGGTGTCCAGCGCGATCGGCTCGGCGTGCATCCGGGCGGCCTGCGCGGCGAGCGCGGCCCGGTCGCCGCCGACCGCGTCGATGAAGCTGCGGAAGCCGGCCGCCGCCGGGTTCGCGATGGTCGCCGGGTCGTCGGCGTGCAGTGCCTCGCGCAGCGGTTCGGCGCCGATCACACGGGTGTCGACGCCGCCGAGCTCGACCACCGCCGAGCCGATGCCACCGACCACGAGGCGGCGCACGCGGCTCTCCCGGGTCGCGGTGATCAGCGAGACGATCCCGCCCATCGAGTAACCCACCAGGTCCACCTCGGTCGCGCCCAGCAGGTCGAGCAGGGTGACGACGTCCTCGGACATCCGCCTCTCGCCGTAGAACGCGGGGTCGTGCGGCTTTCCGGACTCCCCGTGACCGCGGGCGTCGATCGCCACGACCCGGCGGCCGGCGGCCTGCAGCGCGCCCACCACACCCGGCAGCACCCAGTTCGTGGTGCCGTTCGCGATGAACCCGTGATGCAGCAGGACGAGCGGCTGATCGGGGTCACCGTCCCAGCTCTGGAAATGGATCTCGACACCATCGGTGGACCGGAACTTCGGCATGCGTCGAACCGTAGTGCGGCGGAACGGACCGAGGATCGGTGAGATCGCCGGTGTCCGCCGCGACGTCGAGCGCGATAGATTGCGAGTGAGCTTCCGATTACTGCCAAGGACGACGGTGACCCCCACTCAGTTGCGTGCCTACTCCGCCGTTGTCCGGCGGGGCTCGGTCAAGCTGGCCGCCGCCGAGCTGGAGGTCTCCGAGTCCGCGGTCTCCCTGCACATCGGACAGCTGCGCAAGGAGCTGGGTGATCAGCTGTTCTCGCGTACGGCTGGGGGGCTGACCTTCACGCCGGGCGGCCTGCGGCTGGCCAGCCGGGCCACCGAGCTGCTCGGCCTGCAGGACATCACGGTGCTGGAGGTGAGCGCGGCCGGGCAGGGCCGGCGCCTGCTGCGGGTCGGCGCGTCCAGCCTGTTCGCCGAGCACGCCGCACCCGGCCTGATCGAGCTGTTCGCCGGCCGCGCCGCCGACCTCGACCTGGAACTCAGCGTCCGCAACCCGTGCACGTTCGTCGAGTCCCTGATCGAGCGCGCCATCGACATCGCGATCGGCCCGCCCCCGCTCTCCCCCGACCCGGCGGTGTCGTGCCGCCCGGTCATGTATTACCGCGTGGTCACCGTCGCCTCCCCCGACCACCCGCTCGCCGGCACCCAGCCGACGCCCCGCCAGCTGCGCGAGCAGACCTGGCTCCTCGGCCCGTCCGCGGTGTCCGGCAGCGGCGCTCTGCGCACCCTGCTGCGCCGGCTCGGCGTCCCCGACGACCGCCAGCAGATCTTCCAGAGCCACGCGGCCGCGCTCGAGGAGGCCAAACGCGGCCGAGGCGTGACCGCGGCGCTCTCCTTCACGGTCGCGCCGGAGGTCCGCAAGGGCCACCTCGTCCAGTTCCGCGGCCCCCATGCGGCGATCGAGGAGGTCTGGCACTCGATGACCCTCGCCGAGCCGGCCACCCCGTCAGCGGCCGGCGAACTGGCCCGCTTCGCGTCCACGCCCCGGGCGATCCAGGCGATGATGCGCGGGACCGGCGTGGGTGTTGCCCGTTTCAAGCCGTCGGTTCACGTCACCCTCTGGAGCTGATCGCCGTCAAGCCGTCGGTTCACGTCACCCTCCGGAGCTGATCTCCGTCAGGACGCCGGCCAGGTCGCCGAAGGTGCCGGCGGGCATCAGCCGGTCGCAGAAGGGCAGGGCGGCGGCCATGGCCGCCACGCGCGGGGTGAAGCCAGGAGCGCCGGCGCGGGGATTCAACCACAAGATTTTGTACGCGCGGCGCCGCAAGCGAGCCATCACGACAGCCATCTCCTCGGGCGGGTCGCTGTCCCAGCCGTCCGAAGCGACGATCACGATGCCGCCGCGGACCGCGTTACCGTGGTGGGAACCGAGCAGCGCGCCGATGTTGGTGGCTATCCGCGTACCCCCGAACCGATCGGTCACCGCCGCGCTCGCCTGGTCGATCGCCTCCTCGGCACCGGAACGCCGCAGCGCCACGGTGAGCCGTGTCAACGTGGTCGCGAACGCGAACACCTCCGCGTCGGTTACCAGCGCGAACGCCCGCATCAGGTGCAGGTACGCCGCCGCCTGAGCCCGCATCGACTCGCTGACGTCGCAGAGCAGCACCACCCGCCGGGGTCGCCGCCGAGGTCGCTCCCGGACCACGGTGACCACCTCCCACCCGGTGCGCCGGGCCCGCGCGATGGTCGGCCGCAACGCGACCCGCCGCCCGGCCGGGTCGACAGCGTGCCGGCGGCTGCGCCGTTGCGGCCACCGGGTGAGCGCCGCGCGCAGGGCGTCACCGAGCGCCCGGGTCTGCGCGGCGTCGAGGTCCTCGAAGGGCACTTCGGCGAGGGCGGCCAGCGCGCTGGGCCGGGGTTCGGGAAGGTGGAGACCGGACTCCTCACCCGGCTCACCGGCCGCCACCACGGGCGGCAGGGTCGCCCAGGGCAGTCCGCCGCCGTCCGCGCTCTCCCCGCCGGTACCCGGCACCGGAACGTTGACGTCGTCCTTGCGCCCCGGCGCCCCGGCGGACCGGTTCAGCGGCAGCGATACGACGTCGTCGAAGACCTCCGCGAACACCCGGTCGAACGCGGCGAGGTCACCCTGCCGGCGCACGAGCGCCACCCGGGCGGTCCAGTAGAGAACGTCCCGGCTGACCGGTGGGCTGGCCTCCAGTGCCCGGACCAGGTCGTCGGTCTCGGTGATCCCCGCCGCCGGGCCGGCCCGCCGCAACCGGGCCACGAGCGCCACCGCGAACGCCGCCCGGTCCACCCCGCGCAGCAGCACCGGCGCGGGCTCGGCGGACGAACTCAAGGCCGGGTCACGGCCCAGACGATCACGGCGGCGACCGCTGCGACGCCGATGACGACGGGGATGACCCGCTTGTAGATCGAGCCGCCCGCGACGTCGAGCAGGTCGAGGGCCTCGGGCTCCGTACTCTCGATCTTCCGCTCGGTGGAAACCGGCGCCGCTTCGACGGGGCCGGCGCCGGTGGCCGGTGCCGCTTCGACGGGGTCGGCGCCGGTGACCGGTGCCGGCACCACGGGCGCGGAGTCATCGGATTCGGAATCGGAATCGGTGGCCAGCTTGGCTTCGAGGTTCGCGACGAACTGGGTGAGCAGCTTCGACGAGACCTCCTTGATCATGCCGCTGCCGAACTGGGCGAGCTTCCCGCTGATCTTGAGGTCGGTGTCCACACTGACCCTGGTGCTGTCCGCGCCCTCCGGTGTCAGCACCGCGCTCACGACCGCCGCCGCGTTGCCGGCCGACCGGGCGTCGCGGCCCTTCGCGTCGATCACGGCCCGGTAGGCCGACGCGTCCTTCGCGGTGAACTGCGCCGTACCCGTGAACTCGGAGATCACCGGGCCCACCTTGACCTTCACCTTGCCCTTGTAGACCTCGCCCTCCACCCCGGTCAGCTGGGCGCCCGGCATGCACGGCGCGATGCCCTCGAGGTCGGTCAGAACCTCCCAGGCCCGGTCGATCGGGGTGTGCACGGTGAACTCGTTCGTGATCTTCATGGGCGGCTCTCCTGGGAAGCGGCCTCGAGGACCGAACCGAGGAGGGTCCGGTCGTCGGGGGTCTTGGCGATGGTGCCGATGGTGCGCACGACGTCGGCGCCGGCGAGGTCGGTGACGCCGAGGGCGGCGAGCGCGGACACCCAGTCGATCGTCTCGGCGAGTCCGGGCGCCTTGTCCAGGTCGAGGGTGCGTACCCGGCCGATGAACTCGGTGGCGTCGCGGATCAGCGGTGCGGCCGCGCCGGGCACCGAGCGGCGGACGATCTCCGCGGCCCGGGTCGGCGAGGGGAACTCGATCCAGTGGTACAGGCAGCGCCGCCGCAGCGCGTCGTGCAGGTCGCGGCTGCGGTTGGAGGTGAGCACCACGACCGGCGGGCGGGTGGCGGCGAACGTGCCGAGCTCCGGGACGGTGACGGCGGCCTCGCCGAGGAACTCGAACAGCAGCGCCTCGAACTCGTCGTCGGCGCGGTCGATCTCGTCGATCAGCAGGACGGGTGGGGTGGGGCCGGTGTGGCGTACGGCAGCCAGGATCGGCCGCTCCTGCAGGAACGACTCCGTGAACAGGTCGGCGTCGTCGAGGGACAGTCCCCGCGACTCGGCCAGCCGGATGTGCAGGAGTTGCCGCTGGTAGTTCCACTCGTAGAGCGCCTCACCCGCGGTCAGCCCCTCGTAGCACTGCAGCCGGATGAACGGCGTGTCCAGCGCCTGCGCCAGTGCCTTGGCCGCGGCGGTCTTGCCGACGCCGGGTTCGCCCTCGAGCAGCAGCGGTTTGCCGAGCCGCAGCGACAGGAAGATCGCCATGGCCAGGCCGTCGTCGACCAGGTAGTCGACAGCGTCGAGACGCGCCGCCACGTCAGCGAGGGCGACGTCAGAAAGAACGTTCATTCTCCCCCTACCTGCCGCTCGGGCCCCGGAAAGAACGTTCGTTCTAGCCCCGGCCCCCCGGGGCCGAGAAAGAACGTTCGTTCTTGCCCTGGCGGCTCCGGCGCCGGAAAGAACGTTCGTTCTTGTCCCAACAGCCGCTCGTAGTCCTCACGGGTGTCGACGTCGATCGGGACCGTACCCTCGGCGTGCACCTCGGTCACCTCGTAGCGGCCGGTGTGCACCAGCTTCCACACCGCCTTGTCACCGTGAAGATGGGCGAGTTCGCCGAACACGTCGCGGTGGAACAGGAACGGGTGGCCGAGGCCGTCCGCATACCGGCAGACGCCCATCGGCGTCTCGACCGCGGCGAGCCGGCGCACGTCAGCAGGCCGGACCCCGGGCTGATCGCCGAGCAGCAGCACGAGGCGATCTGACGAAGGTGCGATCGAGGGGATCACCGAGCTGATCGACGACCCGCAGCCGGTGGTGAACGCCACGTTCTCGATCACGCGTACCCCGGAAAGGTCCACCGTGGCCCGGATGGCCGCCGCCGAACCGCCCAGGGTGACCAGCAACTCGTCGAAACCGCAGGCGCGGGTGGTGTCCAGGGTCGCGTCGAGCAGGGTCCGGCCGCGGAACGGCAGCAGCTGCTTGGCCTCGCCGAGCCGGCGCGAGCCGCCGGCCGCCAGCACCAGACCGGAGACGCCCATCCCTCAGGCCTTCGTGAACTTCTTCAGGCAGCCCGGGCAGCAGAACCAGTAGTCCTGTCCGTCCACCACGCCGTGCGGGGTGTCCGGGCCGATCACCACGGTCATCCCGCAGACCGGGTCGATCGCGGTGCCGGCGGGGATGTCCGGCTCGGGGAACGCGGCCGGCCCGACGGGCAGGGTCGGGCCGGCCACGAACTCCGGTCCGGCGGAGGCGAGCGCGGCGGCCTCGGCATGGGGGGCGGCCCCCGAGGGCGCGGGCTCGGCGGATCCGGCGGCCAGGCCGCCGACCCGCATCTCCCGGACGATTTCGGCAAGCACGGCGAGGGAGATCTCTTTGGGGGTACGCGCACCGATCTCGATGCCGGCATGCGGCCGGATCCGGGCCCGCTCCCCCGGGGTCAGGCCCATGTCGTCGAGCAGCACCGAGGACCGCTTGTGGCTGGCGATCAGCGCGATCAGCCCGACTCCGGCGTCCAGCGCGGCCCGGATCGCCCGGTCCTCGTCGCGGCCCAGCCCGGCCACCACGGCCGCCACCGCACCCGTGTAGTCCCCGGCCGGCAGCACGTCGAAGTCGAGGAACTCGGCCAGGTCCGCCACGGCCGCACCGATCGGGGTGTGCCCGGCGACCGCAAGCAGCGGCCGGGGCAGCACCGGGCGCAGGAAGATCTCGATCGCACCGCCGGAGTGGCAGGTGTTGACGACGACCAGCGCGCCGGGCGTCTCCGGGAACTCGGCGGAGTCCTCCGGAAGCACCCGCAGCAGGACCGTGTTGCCGTCGCGCAGGGTGTCCATGGCCGCGGCCCGCACCGACGTCTCGGCGCAGACCCCGCCGACGAAGCCCTCGATGGACCCGTCGGGCAGGATCACCGCGTCGTCGCCGGCCCGGGCGGAGGTGGGCTCCTGCGCCCGGACCACGGTCGCGTGCACGAACGGCCTGCGCGCCTCGGCCAGTTCGCGGGCCCGCTCGGCGATGGTGCTCATCTCGTACCCTCTCGCGCTTTTAAATCGGCGGCGTGGCGCGACCCTGCATCGCGTCCCAGACCCGCGACGGGGTGAGCGGCATGTCCGCGTGCCGGATGCCGAACGGCTTGAGCGCGTCGACCACCGCGTTGACGATCGCCGGCGGCGAGCCGACCGTGGCCGACTCCCCCACGCCCTTCGCACCGATCGGGTGGTGCGGCGACGGGGTGACCGTGAAGCCGGTCTCCCAGTCGGGCACTTCGAGAGAGGTGGGGATCAGGTAGTCCATCAGCGAGGCGCCGAGGCAGTTGCCGTCCTCGTCGAACGCGATCATCTCCATCAGCGCCATGCCGACGCCGTCGGTGAGGCCGCCGTGCACCTGGCCCTCGATGATCATCGGGTTGATCCGGGTGCCGCAGTCGTCGACCGCGATGAACCGGCGGACCTTGACCTCCGCGGTGCCCGGGTCGATGTCGACGACGCAGATGTACGCCCCGTGTGGGTACGTCAGGTTCGACGGGTTGTAGCAGATCTGCGCCTCGAGTGCGCCCTCCATGCCCTCGGGCAGGTCGCCGGCGCCGTGTGCCCGGAACGCGATGTCCTGGATGGTCACCGACTTGCCCGGGTCGCCCTTGACCTGGAACGCGCCCTTGACCCAGTCCAGGTCGGCGACCGACACCTCGAGCATCGCCGAGGCGATCAGCAGCGCCTTCTCGCGGACCTTGCGAGCCACCAGGGCGGCCGCCGCGCCGGAGACCGGTGTCGAGCGGCTGCCGTACGTGCCGAGCCCGAACGGCGTGTTGTCGGTGTCACCGTGGATCACGTCGATGTCGTCCGGCGGGATGCCCAGTTCCTCGGCGATGATCTGGGCGAACGTGGTCTCGTGGCCCTGACCCTGCGTCTTTACCGACAGCCGCACGACGGCCTTGCCGGTCGGGTGGATCCGCAGCTCGCAACCGTCGTTCATGCCCAGGCCGAGGATGTCCATGTTCTTGCGCGGGCCGGCGCCGACCGCCTCGGTGAAGAACGCGATGCCGATGCCCATCAGCTCGCCGCGGGCCCGCTTGAGCGCCTGCTCCTTGCGCAGCTCCTCGTAGCCGGCCATCTCCATCGCGAGGCGCATGGTGGGCTCGTAGTCGCCGGAGTCGTACACCCAGCCGGTCTTCGTGGTGTACGGGAACTGCTCGGGCTGGATGAAGTTCTTCAGGCGCAGCTCGGCCGGGTCCATGTCGAGCTCGTGGGCGAGGCAGTCGACGATCCGCTCGACCAGGTAGACGGCCTCGGTGATGCGGAACGAGCAGGCGTACGCCACCCCGCCAGGCGCCTTGTTGGTGTAGACCGCGGTCATCTTGCAGTGCGCGGCCTGCAGGTCGTAGCTGCCGGTGAACACGCCGAAGAAACCGGCCGGGTACTTCACCGGCGCCGCGGTGCCGTTGAACGCGCCGTGGTCGGCGAGCACGTTGGTGCGGATCGCCAGGATCTTGCCCTCGCGGGTGGCCGCGATCTCGGCACGCATGATGTAGTCGCGGGCGAAACCGGTGCTGATCAGGTTCTCCGAGCGGTCCTCCATCCACTTCACCGGCTTACCGGTGACGATGGAGCCGACGATCGAGTGCACGTAACCGGGGTAGATCGGCACCTTGTTGCCGAACCCGCCACCGATGTCCGGAGCGATCACCTGGATCTTGTGCTCGGGCAGGCCGGCGACGATCGCGTACAGGGTGCGGTGGGCGTGCGGGGCCTGGGTGGTCGACCAGAGCCGCAGCCGGCCCTCGACCGGGTCGAAGTCGGCGACCGAGCCGCACGTCTCCATCGGCGCGGGGTGCACCCGCGGGTAGACGATGTCCTCCTTGACGATCACGTCGGCGGAGGCGAAGACCCGGTCGGTCTCCTCGGCGTCACCGGTCTCCCAGTCGAAGACGTGGTTGTCCGCCTTGCCGTCGAGGTCGTCGCGGATGATCGGCGCGTCCGGCTCGAGGGCCTTGCGGACGTCGATCACCGGGTCGAGCACGTCGTACTCGACGTCGATCAGCTCCAGGGCGTCGCGCGCCTGGTAGCGGTCCTCGGCGACGACGAACGCCACCTCCTGGCCCTGGAAGCGAACCTTGTCGGTGGCCAGCACGGCCTGCACGTCGTTGGAGAGCGTCGGCATCCAGGCCAGGCCGAGCCCCTTGAGGGTCTCGCCGGTCACCACCGCCTTGACGCCGGGCGAGGCCTCGGCGGCGCTGGTGTCGATGCTGACGATCCGGGCGTGCGCGAACGGCGAGCGCAGGATCGCCAGGTGCAGCATGCCGGGCAGCTGCACGTCGTCGGTGAACCGGCCGCGCCCACGCAGGAGACGTGGGTCCTCCTTGCGCAGCATCCGGCCGTACCCGATGGGCTTGAGGTCGTTGTTCTCGAAGACCGCGGTCACTGCGTCACCGCCTCTGCCTCGTGGGCGGCCGCCCACTGCACGGATCGAACAATCGTGGCGTAACCGGTGCAGCGGCAGATCTGGCCCGAGATGGCCTCGCGGATCTCCGCCTCGGTCGGGTCGGGGTTCCTGTCGAGCAGCGCCCGGCAGGTCATCAGCATGCCCGGCGTGCAGAAGCCGCACTGCAGGCCGTGGCACTGCCGGAAGCCCTCCTGGATCGGGTCCAGCTCGGCGCCGTCGGCCAGGCCCTCGACGGTACGCACCTCGCGCCCGCCGGCCATCGCCGCGAGCACGGTGCACGACTTGACCGGCTCGCCGTCCATCCACACCACGCAGGTGCCGCAGTTGCTGGTGTCGCAGCCCCAGTGGGTGCCGGTCAGGCTGAGCACGTCGCGCAGGAAGTGCACGAGCAGCAGCCGGCCCTCGATCTCACGGGTGTACTCGACCCCGTTGACGGTCATCGTGACCTGCATCAGCTCAGCTCCTCGCCCGCTCGACGGCCGTGCGCAGCGTGCGCCGGGTCAGTTCGTTCGCCAGGTGGCGCTTGTAGTCGGCGCTGCCACGCAGGTCGGTGGCCGGGTCGCAGCTGCGGGCCGCGATCGCGCCGGCCAGCTCGTACATGTCCTCGCCGGGCTCGTGGCCGCGCAGCGCGGCGGAGATCTCCGGGATGCCGGTGGTGTTCGGGCCGACCGCGGCCAGGCCCACCCGGGCGTCGGCGAACCGGCCGCCCTCCAGCCAGACCGCGGCACCGGCGGAGACCACGGCCCAGTCGCCGGCGCGCCGCTCGACCTTGGCGTAGGCGCTGCTGGTCTTTTGTGCGTCTTTGACCGGAATGCGGATTTCAACCAGGATCTCGTTGTCCGCCACGGCGGTCTCATAGGGCCCGACGTGGAACTCCTCCATCGACACGATCCGCTCGGCGCCGCCCGGGCCGCGGATCACGCAGCTGGCGTCCAGGGTCGTGCAGACCGCGGAGAGGTCCTCGGACGGGTCGGCCTGGCACAGCGAGCCGCCCAGCGTGCCCCGGTTGCGGACGATCGGGTCGGCGATCACCCGCTCCGCGTCCCGGAAGATCGGGAACACCGCCGCCAGCTCGTCGGACTCGAGCAGCTCCCGGTGGCGGGTCATGGCCCCGATCCGCACCACGTCCGCCCCGAGCTGGATATAGCCCAGCTCGCTGTGCAGGTCGTTGATGTCGATGAGGTATTCGAAGTTCGCCAGCCGGAGCTTCATCATCGGCAGCAGGCTGTGCCCGCCGGCCACCAGACGGGCCGAGCTGCCCAGACGCTCCAGCAGTCCAATCGCTTGATCCACGCTCGTAGCACGCTCGTACTCGAACGGAGCCGGCACCTGCACGATGCACCTCCCGAAGTCGGGCCGACACTCGCGCGCCGCCGATCCAATGTCAACAGCGACCTAAGCGTTCGCTTAATCAGTCGTTGACGAGGCCGGAGAGATCGCGGATCGTGCGAGGATGCGCGACATCGTTGACGGCCTGCTGGCCTGGCGCGCCGCGGGCCTGCGATTCGCGGTGGCGACGGTGGTGCACACGTGGCGGTCGGCGCCGCGGCAGCCGGGCGCGGCGATGGCGGTCAACTCGCGTGGCGAGGTGCTGGGCAGCGTCTCCGGGGGGTGCGTCGAGGGCGCCGTCTACGCCGCCGCACAGGAGGTCATCGAAACCACAAAGGCGCAGAAGCATACGTACGGGGTGAGCGACGGCGACGCCTTCGAGGTGGGCCTGACCTGCGGCGGCACGATAGAGGTGCTGATCCAGCCGGACAGCGCACTGACCGGTCTGGACGACGTGCTGGCCGCGATCGCCGCGGGCCGGCCGGTGGCCACGGTCTCGATACCGGACGCTCAACTGGTCGTCTGGCCCGCCGCTGTCGAGGGCACCCTCGGCGACGCCGAGCTGGACCGGGCGGCCGCGCAGCAGGCGGCCGGGCTGCTGGCACACGGGCGCAGCGCCATCGTGACCGCCTGCGAGCAGGAGGTGTTCGTCCAGTCCTGGGCCGCACCCGCCCGCATGATCGTGTTCGGGGCGATCGACTTCGCGGCGGCGGTGGCCCGGATCGGCAGGTTCCTCGGCTACCGCGTGACGGTCTGCGACGCCCGCGGGGTGTTCGCCACCGCGGAGCGCTTCCCCGAGGCCGACGAGATCGTGGTCGAATGGCCCCACCGCTACCTGGAGCGCACCGAGGTCGACGAGCGCACCGTGCTGTGCGTGCTCACCCACGACCCGAAGTTCGACATCCCGCTGCTGCAGGTCGCCCTGCATACCCCCGCCCGGTACATCGGGGCGATGGGCAGCCGCCGCACCTGCGAGGACCGCCTGCACCGGCTCCGGGAGGCGGGCCTGTCGGAGGCGGCGCTGTCGCGCTTGCGGGCGCCGATCGGGCTGGACCTCGGAGCGCGTACGCCGGAGGAGACGGCCGTGGCCGTGGCCGCCGAGATCGTGGCGCTGTCATGGGGTGGGTCGGGCGCGCCGCTGACCGACCTGACCGCCCCGATCCACGGCCCTAGCCTCTCTTCATGAGGCGGCCGACCGCGGCCATCAGCTCCGAGGCCATCTCGTCGGCGCGGCCCTCCTGGGCGCCCTCGTGCATGCAGTGCCGGGCGTGGCCGTCGAGCAGGCCGAGTGCCACCTTGTCGAGGGCGGCCTGGATGGCGGAGATCTGGGTGAGGACGTCGATGCAGTAACGGTCGTCCTCGACCATGCGCTCGATGCCGCGCACCTGCCCCTCGATGCGGCGCAGCCGCGACTGCAGGTTGTCCTTGGTGGCGGTGTATCCGCGGGTGGGGGCGGGGTTGGTCATGCCGGCCATCATACAACCCCCGGGGGGTATTCGGGTCCCCGCTTTGATACCCCTACCGGGTATGTGTAAGGTGGGCGCATGAGGACTTCCGTGAAGCTGACCGCGTACGCCGCCGGACTGGTCGTGGTGTTCGGCGCCGCGGCCGGGGCCGGGCGGGTGCTCGGGCCGGACAACGAGGCCGCGCCGCCGGCGGCGGCCCACGCGGAGCCGGGGCACGGCGGCGACCACCCTCCGGCCCCCGCGGTTCCGGGTGGACTTCAGGTCGCGCAGGACGGTTACCGCCTCACGCCGGTCACCACCCGCCTCAGCACACGGAAACCATCGGCGTTCGAGTTCAAAATCCTCGGCCCGGACGGGCAACCTGTCACGAAATATCAGATGAACCATGACAAGGAGCTCCACCTGATCCTGGCCCGCCGCGACCTCTCGGGGTTCCAGCACGTCCACCCGGCGCTCGGCCCCGACGGCACCTGGAGCATCCCGCTCGCCGTCCGGACCGCCGGGCAGTACCGGATCTTCGCCGACTTCCAGCCCGCCGGCCACGACCAGCTGACGCTCGGCGTCGACGTCCCGGCACCCGGCGACTACCAGCCACGGCCACTGCCCGCACCGGCCGTGGTCACCGAGGTCGACGGCTACTTCGTCACGCTCGGCGGCACCCTCGCGCCCGGCGCCTCCTCGGAGCTCACATTCACCGTCGCCAAGGACGGCGAGACCGTGACCGACCTGGAGCCGTACCTCGGCGCCTCCGGCCACCTGGTGGCGCTGCGCGACGGCGATCTGGCCTATCTGCACGTGCACCCGATCGACGAGAAGAGCCTGGCTTTCGCGGCCGAGGTCCCGTCCGCCGGGGTCTACCGTCTCTACCTGGACTTCAAGCACGGCGGGAAGGTGCACACCGCGGAGTTCACCGCTGTGACCGCGGGCGCCGAGGCACCCGTGCAGGCCCCGCCGACCGGCCACGGCGCCGACGGCCACACGCACAACTAGGAGGCGAGCATGTTCATCGAACTGGAGATCGGCGGCATGACCTGCGCCTCGTGCGCGGCCCGCATCGAGAAGAAGCTGAACCGGATGGACGGGGTCTCCGCCACCGTCAACTACGCCACCGAGAAGGCGAGCGCGACAGTCTCGCCCGGTGTCACCGCGGCCGATCTGATCGCCACCGTGGAGAAGACGGGCTACACCGCCGTCGTCGAGAAAAAGAATCACGAAATATCGGAAAAGTCGGATCCTCGGCTCTGGGTGGCCATCGCCCTCACGATCCCGGTGATTCTCCTCGCCATGGTCCCGGCCTGGCAGTTCACCTACTGGCAGTGGGCGTCCCTGACCCTGGCCGCACCGGTCGTCGTCTACGGCGGCTGGCCGTTCCACCGCGCCGCCGCCGTCAATTTGCGCCACGGCGCCGCCACCATGGACACGCTCATCTCCCTCGGCACCCTGGCCGCGTTCGGCTGGTCGCTGTGGGCGCTCTTCCTCGGCACCGCCGGCGAGCCCGGCATGACGCACCCGTTCAGCATCGACATCGCCCGTACCGACGGCGCCGGCAACATCTACCTGGAGGCCGCCGCCGGGGTGACCACGTTCCTGCTGGCCGGCCGCTACTTCGAGGCTCGCTCCAAGCGCCGGGCCGGTGCCGCCCTGCGCGCCCTGCTCGAACTCGGCGCCAAGGACGTCGCGGTCCTGCGCGACGGCGCCGAGACGCGGATCCCGATCGAGCGGCTCGCGTCCGGCGACCGGTTCGTGGTCCGGCCCGGCGAGAAGATCGCCACGGACGGCGTGGTCGAGGAGGGCTCCTCGGCGGTCGACCGCAGCATGGTCACCGGCGAGAGCGTGCCGGTCGAGGTCGGTCCGGGCGACGCGGTGACCGGCGCGACCGTCAACGCGGGCGGCCGGCTGATCGTGCGCGCCACGCGGGTCGGCGCGGACACCCAGCTCGCGCAGATGGCCCGCATGGTCGAGCAGGCCCAGGCCGGCAAGGCGGACGTGCAGCGGCTCGCCGACCGGATCTCCGGCGTCTTCGTGCCGATCGTGATCGGTCTCGCGGCGGCCACCCTGGGCTGGTGGTTCGGCACCGGAGGAGGCTGGACGGCAGCCTTCACCGCGGCCGTCGCCGTGTTGATCATCGCGTGCCCGTGCGCCCTCGGACTGGCCACGCCCACCGCACTGCTCGTCGGCACCGGCCGGGGCGCGCAGATCGGCATCCTGATCAAGGGGCCGGAGGTGCTGGAGTCGACGCGGCGGGTGGACACGGTCGTGCTGGACAAGACGGGCACGGTCACGACCGGCACGATGGCCCTGGTCGACGTGCTTCCGGCGCCTGGTGAGGACCGCGAGGAGGTGCTCCGGCTGGCCGCCGCGGCGGAGTCAGCCTCCGAACATCCGATCGCCAAGGCGATCACGGCCCAGCTCAGCGATCCGGTCACCCTGGGCGATTTCACCAACTTCGAAGGCTTGGGGGTACGCGCGGAGCACGCCGGCCGCACGCTCCTCGTCGGGCGGGCCGCCCTGTTCGAGCGCGAGAACTGGACCGTCCCCTCCGAGGTGACGCGCGCGGCGCAGGACGAGGAGCGCGCGGGCCGGACAGCGATCCTGGCCGGCTGGGACGACCGCGCCCGCGGTGTCCTGTCGGTGGCCGACACCGTGAAGCCGACCAGCGCCGAAGCGGTCGCCGGCCTGCGCGGGCTGGGCCTGCACCCGGTGCTGCTGACCGGCGACAACGAGACGGTCGCCCGGGCGGTGGCCGCCGAGGTCGGCATCGACGAGGTGATCGCCGGGGTGCTGCCGGCCGACAAGGTGGACGTCGTGAAACGGCTGCAGGCCGAGGGCCGGGTCGTGGCGATGGCCGGCGACGGGGTCAACGACGCGGCCGCCCTCGCCCAGGCGGATCTCGGCCTGGCCATGGGCACCGGCACGGACGTGGCGATCGAGGCGTCCGACCTGACCCTGGTCCGCGGTGACCTGACGGCGGCCGTGGACGCGATCCGCCTGTCCCGCCGTACCCTGCGGATCATCAAGAGCAACCTGTTCTGGGCCTTCGCCTACAACGTGGCCGCGCTCCCCCTGGCCGCCGCCGGCCTGCTCAACCCGATGGTCGCCGGCGCCGCCATGGCCTTCTCGTCGGTCTTCGTAGTCGCCAACAGCCTCCGCCTGCGCCGCTTCCAACCCCACCCCCATTCCGTGTGAAGTTCGGCCCCCCTCCACACCCCAACTCCACACACCAGGTGGTTGACGACCCGTGTGTGGAGTTCGGCCCCCCTCCACACCCCAACTCCACACACCAGGTGGTTGACGACCCGTGTGTGGAGTTCGGCCCCGCTCCACACCCCAACTCCACACACCCGGGCCGTCACCCCGTTCCGTGTGAAGTTCAGCCCCGCTCCACACCCCAACTCCACACACCCACGCCGTCACCCCGTTCCGTGTGAAGTTCGGCCCCGCTCCGCACCCCAACTCCACACACCCCGGGTCGGCCCGGACGCTCGCCTGAACTCGTTAACTCCACATCGGCCGGAGCGTTCACTGCCGTTCCGCCCGGCCCGGCACCCTGTCGGGCGGCATCCATTCGGCCGTGGAGGAAACGTGGCTGGCAACACGATTCGTACCCAGACGGTGGCGACCGCCGCCGCGGTCCTGATGATCGCGGCGGCACCGCTGCCGGCCGCGGCGGGCGAGCACCTGGGCGGCGCGGTCTGCGCCCCGGACGCCTCGCTGCTCGGCTTCACCGACGCGCTGGACAAGACGACCTTCGCCGGGACACCGGTGTCCGGGCTGTCCGCGCTGGCCCTCACCGGCCGCTCGCACGGCCTGGCGCTGGTCGACAACATCGGCACCACCCCGGCCCGGGTCTACGAGGTGGGCCTGGGCACCGGCCGCGGCGGCGTCTCCGCGGCGGTCAAGGACGTCACGCTGCTGACTCGGGCGGACGGCACCGCGTACACCGGCGCCGACTTCGACGGCGAGGGCCTGATCGCCGAGTCCGGCGGCACGATCCTGGCGAGCTCGGAGCGCGAGCCGTCGATCCGCCGGTTCCGCCTCTCCGACGGCCGGGAGATCGGCTCGCTGCCGGTGCCGGCCCGGTTCCAGGTCGCACCGGCCGGTGAGGCCGCCACGAACCAGACGTTCGAGGCGCTCACCGCCACGCCGGACCACCGCGTGCTCTACGCCGGAATGGAGGGCGCCCTCTCCGGCGACGCTCCCGGCCTCAACCGGATCGTCCGCTACCAGGGCCGGTCCGGCGGCGCCTACACCGTGGCCGCCCAGTACGCCTACCGCACCGACCCGAACCTGGGCCTGGTCGAACTCGTGGCGCTCGGCGGCGACCAGCTGCTCGCGGTCGAGCGCGGCTTCGTGGCCGGCACCGGCAACACCGTCCGCGTCTACCGGGTCTCGGCCACCGGCGCGCCCGACGTCGCCGGGGTCGCGTCGCTGTCCACGCTGACCGACCCGCGCGCCTGGCTCGGCAAGGAACTACTCGTCGACATCGCCGACTGCCCGCCGTCCGGCGCCTCCGCCAAGCAGCCGCAGCCCAACCCGCTGCTCGACAACATCGAGGCCGCCGCACTCGGTGAGGCTCTCCCGGGCGGGCGCCGCCTGCTCTACCTGCTCTCCGACGACAACGGCAGCGCCACCCAGATCACCCGCGTGTACGCGCTCTCGGTCAAGCTGCGCCCGCAGCCCGAGCTGAGGAGCCGGGCGATCCTGTCGGCCACCGCGTACCAGCCCGGCCCGGTCTCCGGCACCCAGCTGAGCACCGCACCGGTCAACGGGATCAGCGCGCCCTTCCCGGGCCAGCCGATCCCCGGCTTCTCCGCGGTGATCCGTGACGGCGACGGGCTGCTGGCGATGCCCGACAACGGATTCGGCGCCAAGAACAACTCGGCCGACTTCCTGCTGCGCGCGTACCACGTCAAGCCCGACTACCGCCGCCACCAGGTGAAGATCAACGGGTGGGTGAGCTTCCGCGACCCGGGCCGGAATGTGCCGTTCCCGATCGTCAACGAGAACACCCCCGACCGGCTGCTGACCGGTGCCGATTTCGATATCGAGTCGCTGGCCCGCGACTACCGGGGCGACCTGTGGATCGGGGACGAGTTCGGGCCGTACCTGGTGCGTACCGACCGCACCGGCAAGGTCCTGCAGGCGCCGGTCCCGCTGCCGGACGGCGGGAAGTCGCCGCAGTCGCCGGACCTGGCGCCGGGCGAGACCGCGACCGTTCCCGCGAGCCGTGGTTTCGAGGCCATGGCGGTCAGTGAGGACGGCAGGAAGCTGTACCCGATCCTGGAGGGCGCGCGCATCGACGACCCCGACCAGAGGCGCCGCTTCGTCTACGAGTTCGACGTCCGCGGAAACCGGTACACCGGCCGCACCTGGTCGTTCCCGGTGTCCGACCCGTCGCTGCTGGTCGGTGACGCGGCCGTGCTCGACGACCGGCGGCTGCTGCTGATCGAACGCGACAACGGCATGGGACAGCAGTCCGTGGTCAAGCGCCTGGTCGTCACCGACCTCGACGAGGCCGCCGCCGACGGCGCGCTCCCCCGCCGCACCGTCGCCGACCTGATGCGCGTCGCCGACCCGCGCGGCGTCTCCACACCCGCCCGCCCCGGCGAGTACGGCGTCGGCCCGCTCTTCTCGTTCCCGCTGCAATCGGTCGAGTCCGTGCTGCCCCTGGACGGCGACCGCGTCCTGGTGGCCAACGACAACAACTTCCCCGGCAACGACGGCCGCATCCCCGGCCGCCCCGACGACACCGAACTGATCGTCCTGAACATCCCCACCCTCCGCTGAAACCCTTGCGTGTGGAGTTGGGGTGCGCAGCGGGGCCGAACTCCACACGCAACGCAACGCCCGCACCCACCTACGCGTGTGGAGTTGCGCCCCGCTGCGCACCCCAACTCCACACGCAACGCCAACACCCACCCAGCGTGTGAAGTAGCGCCCCGGTGCGCGCCGCAACTTCACACGCTGTGGACGCGGGGGTTTCGGGAGGCGGCCTTCTTCCGGTACATGGAGCGGTCCGCCTCCTGGAGCAACTGCTCGACCGTCGAGCCGGCGGCGCCGTCCGCCCAGCCGATGCTGACTCCGACACGGGCGAACTCGTCGTCGAGCCGATAGGGCGCGCTGACCGCCGTCTCCAGGCGCTCGACGAGGACGTTGAGTTCCGGGCCGGGCGCAACGCCGTCGAGCAGCACCAGGAACTCGTCGCCGCCGAAGCGGGCGGCGACGTCGCCGGCGCGCAGGCTGTCGCGGATCCGGTCGGCCACGCGGACCAGCAGCTGGTCGCCCGCGTGGTGGCCGAGCGTGTCGTTGATCCGCTTGAACCCGTCGAGGTCGAGGAAGAGCACGGTGAACCGCCCCCGGCCGATCGCCGCTTCGAGGGCGGCGGTGAACGACGTGCGGTTGGGCAGGCCGGTGAGCCGGTCGGAGTGGGCGGCCCGGAGCAGCTGCGCCTCCTGGTCGCGCAGGTCGAGCGCGACGGTGAGCAGGGCGGCGCACTGGTTGACCAGTTCCCGGCCGTCGTCGACCAGGTGCTCCACCCGGTCCACCAGGGCCAGCCAGCCGCGATCGCTGTCGCCGACCTTCGCGCGGACGACGAAGACGGTGTCGCCGGGCCCGGCGGCGTCCAGCACCTCGGCCGGCGGGAAGGACTCGACCCGGGTCGGCCCGCCCGGGATGGGCGGGCCCGGGAAACGGCGCCAGCCCGGCGTCCGCGTCAGGTCGCCGCGCGGGCCGCGCAGCGCGATCGACCCGGCCGTCGCCGGGGTCATCGCCAGCCAGGCCGGGTCCTTCGGATCGGCGTCGCGGCGGTGCAGCAGCGCCATGCTCAGCGAGTAGTTCACGCTGATCAGCGAGCGCAGGTGCAGCTGGTCGCCGAAGTAGTTGCGGCTGTGCGCGCGTCCCAGGAACATGATCATGTCCTGGACCGCGCGCCCGATCCGGCCGGGAGCCTCCGGGTCGTCGTGCGTGAGGCCGTTCGCGTACTCCTGCACCGACCGGCAGATCACCCGCAGGGTCTCCTGCGACGGGACCACCATCAACAGCGCGTTCAGCTCGGTCAGGGCCGGCAGCAGGCCAGAGGTGTCCCCGCCGGCGGCCGCGGTCAGCGCCCGTACCGTCGTCGCGGCGGCGGTCGTGGCGATCTCCGCGCCGCCGTTGCCGAGCGGGAGCACGCCGGCCAGGCGGTGCTCGAGCCGCCACAGCGGGTCGGTGAGTTCCAGGTCGGGCAGCGCGCTCGCGTACCCGGTGCAGCCGCAGGAGGTCCGCGCCATGAAGCGGGCGGGCAGCCGGTGCACCTCGGGCGCGACGTCCTCCCCGTTCAGCTGCCGGACCAGCAGATCGACGGCGAAGCGGCTCATCGCGTCCAGCGGCTGGGCGACGGTGGCCAGCTCGGGGCGGACGAAGGTGGCCAGGTCGAGGTTGTCGAAGCCGGTCAGCAGGTAGTCGTCCGGGCAGTTCAGCCCGGCCGCGGCGAGCATGCGCTGCGCACCGAGCGCGTTCCGGTCGGTCGCCGTGACCAGCGCGTCCGGAAGGCCGTCGCGCGTCAGGTCGTCGACGGTCCAGTCGATGCCGCTCTCGATGTTGTTGGCCGCCGGCAGGAACGGGCCCGGTTCCAGCCCGTGCGCCGCCAGGACCTCGCGGTACGCCTCGTAGCGCTCCTGCACGTCGGTCGCGGGCAGATATCCGCTGAACGCGATCCGGCGGCACCCGTGCGCGCGGATCAGATGGGTGACCGCCTCCCGCACGCCGGCGCCGTTGTCGGCCAGCACGGTCGGCCGCGGAAACCCGGCCACGGTGTGCCCGACCAGCACCACCGGCTTGCCGGCCCGCTCGAGCCGGGCCAGGTAGTCCTCGCTCGCGGCGTCCGCGAACACCACGAAGCCGCCGACGTGGTCCCAGGAGACCGGGGCGTCGAACGCCGGGTTGCCGCCGTTGAACACGATGTCGGCGGCCGCGTCCAGGGTCTGTATCGCGATCATCCGCCGGTCGTACGACTCGGCCGCGGCACCGACGCTGCGGACGAGATTGCCGTAGTAGGTCCCGCCGACGAACGGCGAGAGCACCCCGACTGCCCCGGCACCATGCATGTGCCTTCCATCGGCCGTGCCAGCCCGACCTTTAGGGGACGCGCGGCGCCGGGGGCAGCGCGGGCCGGTCGAGCCAGGTGGCGAACAGGCCGTCGAGGGATTCCGGGGTGAAGCGCGCGGCGTGCTCCCGGAACTGCGCGGTCGTCACGGTCCGGTGCCGGTACTCCGCGGTCCACGAGCGCAGCAGGGCGAAGAACGCCTTCTCGCCGGCCTTCGCGCGCAGGGCGTGCAGGGCGAGCGCACCGCGCTTGTAGACCACCGGGTCGAACATCCGGTCGACGCCCGGGTTGGCGACGGCGACGTTCGCCGGGCGGGTCCGCAGCCAGGCGTGCCACCGGGCGGCGTGGGTGTTCGCCGACGGGCCGCCGGCGAACTGGGACCAGAGCCATTCGGCGTACGTCGCGAACCCCTCGTTGAGCCAGATGTGCCGCCAGTCCGCGATCGTGAGGCTGTTGCCGAACCACTGATGGGCGAGCTCGTGCACGACCAGCCGCTCGTGGGTACGCCTCCCGTCCACGTGGTTGCGCCCGAAGACAGCCATGCCCTGCGCCTCGACCGGGTCGTCCAGGTCGTCGTCGGCGACCACGACGACGTACTCACGGAACGGGTACGGCCCGAACAGCCGCTGCAGGGTCGCCATGATCTCGCCGTGCCGGCCGAAGTCGTGGCGGAAGGGTGCCCGCAGCCGGGGTGGGATCGCGGCCCGCTGGATCACCCGCCCGGGAGCCAGCTCGACCTGCTCGTAGCGCCCGATCTGCACGCTCATCAGGTAGGGCGCGGTCGGCTCGTTGCGCTCGTAGATCCAGGTGATGGCACCGGCCCGGCGGCGGCGCGCGACGAGGTCACCGGTGACCAGCACGGTGTACGGCGACGTGGTCGTCACCGTCACCAGGAAGGTGGCCTTGTCGTCGGGCCGGTCGTTGCACGGGAACCAGGACGGCGCGCCGATCGGCTGGGCGGCGACGAGGGCACCGTCGGTCAGCTCGTCCCAGCCGATGTCACCCCAGCGGCCCGAGATCGGGACCGGGCTCCCCGCGTACCGTATCTCGATCTTGAAGGTGGCGCCGTACCCGATAGGTCTCTCCGGTTTGATCCGGAGCTTGTCCGGACGGTGGCCGAACTTGGCCGGGCGCCCGTCCACCCGCACGTCGGTGACCCGGAAACGCCCGAGGTCGAGGCTGAACCGGGACAGCGGCTGACCGGCCCGCGCGGTGATGGTCGCCCGGCCGGCGAGCCGGTTCGAGACCACCCGGTAGTCGAGGTCGAGGTCGTAGTGCAGTACCCGGTAGCCGCCGTTGCCGTGCTCGGGCAGGTAGGAGTCGGTCGAACGGTCGGCGCCCGGCGAGGCGTCACCGGGCCCCACCGCCGGAGTCATGACCAGGTCGCGATCGGATTGCCGATCCACCTGCTGTCCTCGGGCACCGCGTCGCCGCGGGTGACAAGCGAGCCGGGCCCGACAGTGGTCCGCGCGCCGATGCTCGCGCCGGGCAGCACGATGCCGTGCGGGCCGAGCGTGGCGCCCGCGCCCAGGGTGACCTCATCCATGCTCATGATCCGATCATGGAACAGGTGGGTCTGCACCACGCACCCCCGGTTGACCGTGGCGCCCGGGCCGAGCCGCACCAGGTCGTACTCCGGCAGCCAGAAAGTCTCCAGCCACGCGCCCCGGCCGATTTTCGCACCCAGAGTACGCAACCACAGGTTCAGCAGCGGCGTGCCGCTGGCGAAGCGGAACATCCACGGCGCGGCGAGCACCTCGACGAACGTGTCGGCCAGCTCGTTGCGCCACACGAACGACGTCCACAGCGCGTGCTCGGTGGCCCGGAACCGGCCGACCAGCAGCCACTTCGCGGCGGTCGCGACCAGCGCGCCGGTGATCGCGGCACCGAGCAGTACCGGACCGGCGGCGAGCGCGGCGGCACTGGCACCGGCGGCCCGCCAGATCGACGCGAGCACGGCCAGCACCAGGACCGCCAGGGCGCCGGCGCAGATCACCGGGACGATGCGGCACAGCTCGATCGCGGCGCGGGCCACCTTCAGCCGCAGCGCGGGGGCGTAGGTGCGGCCGGCGTCGCCCGCCTCCACGGTGCGGCGCAGCGGCATCGGCGGGGCGCCGAGCCACGACGAGCCCTTCTTCGCCTTGCGCGGCGCCGACGACAGCACGCCGACCAGGCCCCGCTTGGGCACCGACCGGCCCGGCGCCGCCATGCCGGAGTTGCCGAGGAACGCCTGCTTGCCGATCCGGGCCGGCGCGACCCGCAGCCAGCCGTGGCTGAGCTCGTAGGTGGCGACCATCGTGTCGTCGGCCAGGAACGCCCCGTCGTCGACGGTCGTCATGGCCGGGAGCGCGAGGACCGTGGAGACCTCGGTGCCGCGGCCCACGGTGGCGCCGAGCAGCCGCAGCCAGACCGGCGTGAACAGGCTGGCGTACATCGGGAACAGCGCGACCCGGGCCATGCCCATCAGGCGCTCGGTGGTCCACACCTGCCACGCGACCCGGCTGTGCACGGGGTGATATCCGGCTCGCATCCCGATGCTGAGCAGCCGGACGGCCACGAGGACGAGCAGGGCGTGGCCGAAGAAGTAGGTGACCGCCGCCGCCGGGACGGCGAGCAGGGCCGCGGCGAGGTCCGGGCCGTCGGCGAGGGTCCAGCCGAGCAGTGCGAGCGCGGGCAGGAGGGCGACGACCGGCACGAGGCCGAGCAGCTGGGCGGTCAGGCTGTACGCGCCGACCCAGAACCGGGAGCGCGGCGGCCGGCGGGACGGCCAGTCGGCCTTCTCCTTGCCGGCTGCGGGCACGGCGGGTGCGCCGGCCCAGCGCCGTCCCGCGGGCACCGAACCGGTCACGGTGGAACCGGCGTCGATCCGGGCGCCCTTGCCGATCCGGGCGCCGGGCATCAGCGTGCTGCGGGCTCCGACCCGGGCACCGGCGCCGACGCGGACCGCGCCGACCCGGACGACGTCACCGTCGATCCAGTAGCCGGAGAGGTCGACCTCGGGTTCGATCGCCGCGCCCCGGCCGAGCTTCAGCAGGCCGGTGACCGGGGGTGCGGAGTGCAGGTCGACGTCACGACCGATCCGGGCGCCGAGCGCCCTGGCGTACGTGATCATCCAGCCCGCACCGGCGACGCCGGTCGCACCGGACAGCTCGGCCAGCCGGTCGGCCGCCCACAGCCGCAGGTGGACGCCGCCGCCGCGGGGGTAGTCGCCGGCGCGTACACCACGAGTCAGAAGGCGGGCACCGGCGGTGGCCACCGCGATCCGCCCGGGTGGGCTGCACAGCAACAGCCAGCCCGCCGCGATCCACGACCAGGAGACCGACGGCACCCAGGAGGCCGGGGTGAGCAGCGCGAGGACGTTGCCGAGCGCGGCGAGCAGGAGCAGCCAGCGCAGCCCGACCAGCGTGAGCATCGGCAGCATCAGCAGGCCCTGGATCAGCCCGGCCCGGCGGGGCGTGGGCCGCACGTCACGGCGGACGGTCGCCGTCGCGCCGAGCTTGTCGAGCGCCGCGGCCATCTGGGACAGCCGGGGCCGCTGGTAGACGTCGGCCACCGACATCCGCGGGTACCGCAGCCGGATCCACGCGACGAGCTGTGCCGCGTTCAGACTGCTGCCGCCGCTGTTGAAGAAGTCGGCGTCCGCCGTGGCCGGCCGCACGCCGAGGATCTCCTCCCAGCCGCCGGCCAGCCACTGTTCGGTGGCGGTCAGCTCGGCCGCCACCGGCCCGGCGGTCGCCAGCGGCCAGGGCAGTGCCGCCCGGTCCACCTTGCCCGACGTACGGGTCGGCAGCGCGTCGACCACCGCCAGCAGCGGCACCAGCGCGGCCGGCAGCTGCTCCCGGATCCGCTGGGTCGCGGCCTCGACGTCGAAGGCGGCCTCGTCGTGCGGCACCAGGTAGCCGACCAGGAGCTGGTTGCCCGCGCCGGTCCGCTTGACCGCGGCGGCCGCGCCGGCGACGCCGGGCAGAGCCTGCAGCGCCGCGTCCACCTCGCCCAGCTCGATCCGCCGGCCGCCGAGTTTGACCTGCTCGTCGCCTCGGCCGAGGAACAGCAGCCCCTCGGGCTCGGCGCGCACGATGTCGCCGCTGCGGTAAGCCCGGTGCCAGCCGAGGCTCGGCAGCGGCGCGAACTTCTCGGCGTCCTTGGCCTCGTCGAGGTAGCGGGCCAGGCCGACCCCGCCGATGACCAGCTCGCCGGTCTCGCCCATCGCGACCGGTTCGCCCGTCGCGTCGACCACGGCGAGCTCCCAGCCGGCGAGCGGCAGCCCGATGCGGACCGGTCCCTCGCCGCCCAGCGGAGCCGCGCAGGCCACCACGGTCGCCTCGGTCGGCCCGTACGTGTTCCAGACCTCGCGCCCCTCGACGGCGAGACGCTCGGCGAGCTCGGGCGGGCAGGCCTCCCCGCCGAAGATCAGCAGCCGGACCTCGTCGAGCGCCTCGGCCGGCCACAGCGCGGCGAGCGTCGGCACCGTCGATACGACCGTGATGCCCTGCTCGGCCATCCACGGGCCCAGGTCGACGCCGCTGCGCACGAGCGAGCGCTCGGCGGGCACCAGGCAGGCGCCGTGCCGCCAGGCCAGCCACATCTCCTCGCAGGACGCGTCGAAGGCCACCGACAGCCCGGCCAGGACCCGGTCGTGCGGCCCGATCGCCTCGGCGTCGTCGCCGGCCAGGAACAGCTGCGCCTCGGCGTCGACGAACGCGGCGGCGGCCGCGTGTGTGACGGCCACACCCTTCGGAGTGCCGGTGGATCCGGACGTGAAGATGATCCAGGCGTCGTCGCCCGGTCCGGGACGTCCGGGACGGCCCTCGGGAGTGCGCCGGACCGACACCGCCAGCCCTTCGCCGATCACCGCGGAGACGCCCGCCTCGGCGAACACCAGCTCGGCGCGTTCGTCGGGGTCGTCCGCGTCGACCGGCACGTACGCGGCGCCGGCCGTCAGCACGCCGAGAATTGCCAGGTAGAGCTCGGCCGTACCCGAGGAGACCCGGACGCCGACCCGGTCGCCCACGCCGATGCCGTGCCCGCGCAGCACCGCCCGCAGGGCCGCCACCTCGCCGGCCAGCTCGCGGTAGGTCAGCGTGGTGTCCCCGGCGTCGATCGCACGGGCACCGCCGTGTGCCCGCACCGTCGCGTCGAGGATGTCCACCAGCGTGCGGCGCATCGGCGCGGACCACGAGGTGAACAGCGCGGGCGCTTCCGCCTCGATCGTGATCTCGGGAAGGTCGATGAGTCGCAGGTCGGTCGTGACTGTCACAGAACTCCATCCACCATTGCGGCCCGAGCAGCACTCAAAGCTACTGGCGGAAGACAGAGGATGACGGCTGAATGTCTAATTCGTGTCCACTGACACACTGCCTGTCCGTTACCTGCGGGGCAGTCGCAGGCCCGACATTCCCCCGTCCACGGCGATCGACGTCCCGGTGGTCGCACCGGCTTCCGGCGAGGCCAGATAGGCCGCGGCGGCGGCCACCTCCTCCGCCGTCACCAGGCGCCCGGTGGGCTGGCGCGCCGCCAGCCGGGCACGTTCCGCGGCCGGGTCGTCGGTACGCGCCAGCAGTCGCGCCACCCACGGCGTGTCGACCGTGCCGGGCGCGATGGAGTTCACCCGGATGCCCTCCCCCACCAGATCGGCCGCCATCGCGAGGGTCAGCGAGTGCACCGCTCCCTTCGACGCCGAGTAGAGGGCGCGCTGCACCAGCCCCGCGGTCGCCGCGATGGACGACAGGTTGACGATGGCGCCGTGGCCGCTGCGCCGCAGGAACGGCAGCGCCTCCGCGGTGGCCCGCGCGATGCCGACCACGTTGACGTCAAGGACCCGGTGCCACTCCTCGTCGTCGTTGCCCTCGATCGGGCCGACCGCGCCGATGCCGGCGCTGTTGACCAGGACGTCGATGCCGCCGAACGCGTCGGCCACGGCGGTCATCGCCGCCCGCAGCGAGGCCCGGTCGGTCACGTCCGCGACCACCGGCAGCAGGCCGTCGGCCGGGTCGCCGGGGTTGAGGTCGAGCACGCCGACGCGCGCGCCACGGGCCCGGAACTCGGCGGTGACCGCGGCGCCGATGCCGGAGCCCCCGCCGGTGACGACAGCGACGAGGGTGCCGAAAGAACTCATGATCAACCTTTCGCGACAGGGGTGAGGCCGAGCCGGCGGCGCAGGGCTGCGGCCGCCGTGGTGAACGCGGTCCGGTCCAGCACGGCCCCGGCATAGGTGCCCGCGCGCACCGGCGAGGTGAAGAAGAGGTCGGGCAGGTTCTCCTCGTCCGCGCGGCCGAGGAGGAGATTGACCTCGTGCTGCAGCAACATTCGGGTGGTGCCGATGGCCAGGACGTCCGGCCGCCGCCCGGTGATCGCCTCGACGAGCGACTCGACCCGGTCCAGGCTGAGCGGCCGGGTCGGCGTCGCCGCGAACAGGCAGACCCCGAGCGCGTCCAGGCCGCTCCAGAGCCGCATCAGCTGGGCGGTGCGGTGCACGTCCAGCTCGCCCCGGGGCCGGGGTGCCCGCACGCCGAGCCGGGCCAGCTCGGGATAGCTGGACGCGACACCGGTCACCGGGTCGAAGTCGAGGTCGTGCTCGACGATGTCGTAGCGCGGGCCGATCGGCGCGACGACGTAGGCCAGGCCCAGGTTGGGCTGCACCCGCGGGTCGAACGGCGGGAGCGCGATGTTCCGGACGGTCAGGGTGCCGCTCGCCGAGACCGGGTCGGTGCCCTGCTGCTCGTGCTCGCGCAGCGCCGGCCACGGGTCGCCGGCGCCACGGTTCGGGCCGAGCATGGCGAGCGCCTCCTGGTGCAGGCCCGCTCCGGCGTACACCTTGACGCAGTCTGTCGGGCAACCCGGGCAGGCCGCGACCGTCGCGTCCCGGGCGATCTCGTCCGGGACGGTTCCGACGCCGCCGCCACGGGTGGTGTCGGTGAACCCGTCGACCGGCGCGTATCCGGGCTCGCCTGTCCAGACGCCGAAGCCGGGCCAGCCCTGCTGCACCTGTGACAGGCCGTCGGTGGCGATGAGCCGGGTGTACTCCGCCGCGATCCGGGACACCGCCGCCGGGTCCGCGACGGGCACGCGTGCCGAACCCACGCAGACCACCGCTTTGACGTTCTTACCGCCGAGCACGGCGCCGAGGCCCAGTCGCGGCAGTGGGTGGTGACGGCAGGTGACGATTGATGCGTACGGGACCCCGCGCTCGCCCGCCGGCCCGATGACCGCGACCGACGCCGCTGTGCCGTACCGCTCCTGCAGCGTGTCGGTTGCCGGGCCGGTCTCCAGTCCCCACACGTCACCGGCCGGTTCCAGCCACGCCCGGCCGCCGGAGACCACCACGCAGACCGGCTCGGGTGCCCGCCCGTGCAGGACCACCCCGGTGACGCCGGCACCTCGCAGTCCCGCGGCGTACGGCCCCTCGGCCCGGGTCTCCGCCACCGCGCCGGACAGCGGCGACAGGCCGACGGCGGCACATCGCGCGGTGCCCGGCGCCCCTGTCCCGGCGACCGTTCCGGCGACGATCGCCAGCGGCGCGTCCACCGGGTCGACCGGCCCGGTCAGGGATGCGAGCAGGTGCCGCAGTGCCGCGATCGGGCCGTCGTGGTCGCCGGGGTCCGCCGGCGGGAGGGCGATCGGAGAGCCGTCGAGGCTCACCGTGATCAGGCCCATTCGGGCCCGTCCGGGAAGGCGAACCGGTGCAGTGTCTCGGGCTGCATCCGGGCCGAGAAGCCGGGCGCGGCCGGCAGCTGGTAGGCGCCGTCGCGGATGACCACCGGGTCGGTGAAGTGCTCGTGCAGGTGGTCGACGTACTCGATGACCCGGTCGGCAAGGCTGCCGGAGACGGCCACGAAGTCGAACATCGACAGGTGCTGGACCAGCTCGCACAGGCCCACCCCGCCGGCGTGCGGGCAGACCGGCCGGCCGAACTTCGCGGCCAGCAGCAGGATCGCCAGGTTCTCGTTGACCCCGGCGACCCGGCAGGCGTCGATCTGCACGACGTCCACCGCGCCGGCCTGCAGCAGCTGTTTGAAGATGATCCGGTTCTGCACGTGCTCACCGGTCGCCACCCGGATGCCCGCGGGCCGCAGCGCGCGCCGGATCGCGGCGTGGCCGAGCACGTCGTCCGGGCTGGTCGGCTCCTCGATCCACCACGGGTCGTACGGCGCCAGCGCGGTCATCCACTCCACCGCCTCGGCGACGTCCCAGCGCTGGTTGGCGTCGACCGCGATGCGGATGCCGTCGCCGACCGCGCGCCGGGCCAGGGCCATCCGCCGTATGTCGTCGTCCAGGTTCTGGCCCACCTTCAGCTTGATCTGGCGGTAGCCGCCGGCCACCGCCTCGCGGGCCAGCCGCACGAGCTTGTCGTCGGAGTAGCCGAGCCAGCCCGGCGAGGTGGTGTAGGCCGGGTAGCCGTCGCGGGCCAGCTGCGCGATCCGCTCCTCGCGGCCGGGTCGGGCGGCCTCCAGGAGGTCGAGCGCCTCGGCCGGGCCGAGCGCGTCGGTGAGGTAGCGCCAGTCCACCAGGCCGACGACCTGGTCCGGGGTGAGGTCGGCGAGGAACCGCCAGAGCGGCTTGCCGGCGGCCCGCGCGGCCAGGTCCCAGGCGGCGTTGATCAGCGCGGCGGCGGCCAGGTGCATGACGCCCTTCTCCGGGCCGAGCCAGCGGATCTGGGAGTCGTGCGTGAGCCGCCGGGCGAACTCGCCGAGGTCGTCCACGGTCTGGCCCATGACCAGGGGCGCAAGCGCTTCGACGGCGGCGCGGCATACCTCGTTCCCGCGGCCGATGGTGAATGTGAACCCGTACCCCTCCAGACCGGAGTCGGTGCACAGCACGACGTACGCCGCCGAGTAGTCCGGGTCGGGGTTCATCGCGTCGGAGCCGTCGAGCTCGCGGGAGGTGGGGAACCGGACGTCGTACGTGTCGATCCCGGTGATCTTCATGCGGCGTTCCGGACCACGCTGCGCTGGCTGCCCAGCCCGTCGATCTCCACCTCGACGACGTCGCCGTCGGCCAGGTACGGGAACCGCCCGGACAGCGCCACGCCCTCCGGCGTACCCGTGTTGATCAGGTCACCCGGCTCCAGGACCGTGTACTGCGACAGGTGCCAGATCAGGTGGTCCACCCCGAAGATCATGTCGGCGGTGCTGGAGTCCTGCCGCGGCTCGCCGTTGACCCGGCTGCGCAGCCGCAGCTTGCCGGGATCGCCCACCTCGTCCGGAGTGACCAGCCACGGCCCGAGCGGGTTGAACGTCTCGCAGGACTTGCCCTTCGACCACTGGCCGCCGGACCGCTCGATCTGGAAGTCGCGCTCGGAGACGTCGTTGGAGACCACGTATCCGGCGATGTGCGCCGCCGCGTCGGCCGGGGAGTCCAGGTACCGCGCGGTACGCCCGATCACCACGCCGAGCTCCACCTCCCAGTCCACCCGGACCGCACCGCGCGGGATCAGCACGTCGTCGTACGCGCCGACCACAGTGTTCGGCGCCTTGTAGAACATGATCGGCACCTCCGGCGGCGCGGCTCCGGACTCGGCCGCGTGTGCCGCGTAGTTCTGCCCGATGCACAGCACCACGCCCGGCCGCGCGACAGGCGCGCCGAGTCGCTCGCCGGCGATGTCCACATCAGGCAGTCCCGCCACCGACGTCACGCCGCCGGCCGCCAGGAAAGCGCCGGTGATGTCCCCGGTCACCGAGGACAGGTCGTAGTACCGGCCGTCCACCGCGGCAACCGGCCGTTCCGCGCCGGCGGGTCCGACTCGCAGGTATCTCACATGATCTCCAAGTGGTAGGTCCGGATGGCGGTGCCGCCGAAGACGTCGGCCGGTGTGCCGCCGAGCAGCCCGGTCATGGCGTCCTTCACCTCGGTGTAGGTGGCCGCCACCTCGAGCACGGGCCAGTCCGAGCCGAACATGAGCCGGCTCGTGCCGAAGAGGTCGACCGCGGTGTCGACGTACGGCTTGAAGTCCGCCGGGGTCCAGGTCGCCCAGTCCGCCTCGGCGACCAGCCCGGACAGCTTGGCGATCACGTTCGGCCGGGCGGCGACCGGCGCGATCAGGTCACGCCAGCGCCGGACCGCACCGGCCGCGATCTCCGGTTTGCCGAGGTGGTCGAGGACGAACGTGGACTCGGGCAGCGCGGCGGCGGCCCGGGCCACCGACGGCAGTTGCGGGCTGCGGACCACCAGTTCGTTCACCAGACCGGCCGCGGCCACCGCGGCCAGCCCGGCACGCACCCGCGGCCGGTCGAGGAAGTCGTCGGGCTCGGCCTGCACCTGGTCGCGGATGCCGGCGAGCAGGTGACCGCCGGGCCCGGCCCGGTATCCGGCGATCGTCTCGGCCAGCGCCGGATCGGTCAGATCGGCCCAGCCGACCACACCGGCGATCTCCGGGGTGTCCTGCGCGATCTTGAGGAACAGCCGGGTCTCCTCGGCGTCGCAGCGGCCCGCCTCGACCAGCACGGTCTTGTCGACACCCGCGGCGCCGATCGCCGCGCGCAGGTCGGCGACCGTGTAGTCGCGCCGGATCCGGGTCAGCGTGGGGTCCTGCAGCCACGGGTAGTCGGAGGTCCACAGGTGCTGATGCGCGTCGATGATCATCTGATCAGTCCTTCCGAGCGGAGATCGGCCCAGAGCGCGCCGGGTATGTCCACCGCCGCCATCATGGCGGCGTCCTCCACCTCGGCGGGCGTGCGCGCACCCACGAGCACGCAGGTCACCGCCGGGTGGGTCAGCGGGAACTGGATGGCGGCGGCGCGCAGCGGAACCCCGTGCCGCCGGCACACCGCCCGCAGTGCCAGCGCCCGGTCGACCAGGTGCGGCTCGGCGGGTGCGTAGTCGAAGCGCGCGCCCGGCCGTGGGTCGGCGAGCAGCCCCGAGTTGAACACCCCGGCGGCGATCACCGAGACGTCGCGGTCCGCGCAGAGCGGGAGCAGCTCGTCCGCGCCCGACTGGTCCAGCAGGGTGAACCGGCCGGCCAGCAGCACCGCGTCCAGCTCACCGGTGCGCACGAGATCGGCGAGCATCGGCGCCTGGTTCATGCCCGCCGACACCGCGTCGATCCGGCCCCGGTCGCGCAGCTCCACCAGCGCCGGGAGCGCTTCCTTCACCGCCTGGTCGAAGTGCCGGTCCGGATCGTGCAGGTGCAGGATTTCGGCACGGTCGAGACCAAGACGATCAAGGCTTTCATCGTACGAGGTGAGCGCGCCGGCTCCACTGAAGTCGAAGACCGGGGTCTCGCCCGAGGGCTCGGCCCAGATGTCCTGAACGTCCGCTCCCCCGGGCCGCAGCAGCCGGCCGACCTTGGTGGAGAGCGCGAACTCGCCGCGCGGCTTGCGGCTGAGCACCGGTCCGGCCCGCCGCTCGGCCAGCCCGTTGCCGTACAGGGGCGCGACGTCGAAGTACCGGATGCCGAGCTTCCAGGCGTGCTCGACGGTGTCCCGGGCGGTGCCGGCACCGACCGGGGCGAACAGCCCGCCGAGCGGGGCGAGACCCAGGCCGAGCCGGGTCACACGCACCCCGGTGCGGCCGAGCCGGACGCGCTCGAAAGGGTTCATGTCGCCGCCACCTCGCCCTCGGCGTGCGTCTCGGCGTGGATCATCCGGATGATCTGCTGACTCATCCGCGGGTAGTCGTGGTCGTTGTCCAGCTCGCCGGCGACGCTCAGGTCGCTCATCACCGCGATCCGGTCGGCCAGCACCACGACCTCGGGCAGGTCCGACGAGATCAGCAGCAGCGCCAGGCCCTGCGCGGCCAGCCCCGCGATCAGCTCGTGGAACGCCGCCTTGGTACGCACGTCGATGCCGACCGTCGGCTCGTCGACGATGAGGATGTCGCAGTCCGCCGCCAGCCACTTGGCCAGGCTCACCTTCTGCTGGTTGCCACCGGACAGCTGCCCGGCGAGCTGCTGCGGCGAGGAGATCCGGATGCCGAGGCGCTCCACGTACGTCTCGGCGAGCGCGCGTTCCCGGCGGTCGGGGATCAGGCCGGCGCGGGCCAGCCGGCGCCACACGGTGACCGCGATGTTGCGGGTCACCGGCTGCTCCAGGAAGAGGCCCTCGTCCTTGCGGTCCTCGGTGACGTAGCCGATGCGGTACCGGCGCAGGGCCTCGCCGACGTCGCGGATCCGGGCCGTGGCGCCGTGCACCTCGACCGTTCCGGCGGTGATCCGCTCCAGTCCGAGGACGGCCTTGGCGAGCTCGCTGCGGCCGGCGCCGACCAGCCCGTACAGGCCGAGGATCTCGCCGGGCCGGACCGCGAGCGAGACGTCGCGGTGCCCCAGCGCGGTGCTCACCCCGTTCAGGCGCAGGGCGGGGGGCGCCTTGGTGTCGCTCGTACGCTCGGGCAGCTCGATCGAGGCGAACGCGCGGCCCACCATCAGGTCGACGATCTGCCCCTGGGTGAAGCCGGCGAGCGGCTCGGCCTCGGCCACGCTGCGCCCGTCGCGCAGCACGGTGACCGTGTCGGCGACCGCGAACACCTCCTCCAGCTTGTGGCTGACCAGCACCACGGCGTGCCCGGAGTCGCGCAGCCGGCGCACCACGGTGTAGAGCCGGTCGGCCTCGTCACCGGTCAGCGACGCGGTCGGCTCGTCCAGCAGCAGCACCTTGTTGTCCAGGCTGAGCGCCTTGGCGATCTCGACGAGCTGGCCCTGCGCCACCGACAGCCGGGCCACCGGGGTGTCCGGGTCGAGGTCCACCTCGAGCAGTTCCAGGCAGCGCCGGGCCTCGGCGCGCATCCGGGACCGGTCCAGCCACCCGGCCCGGCGGGGCAGGTGGTGCAGCACGACGTTCTCGGCCACCGAGAACGCCGGGATCAGGTTGCGCTCCTGGTGCACCACGCCGATGCCGGCCCGCTGCGCGTCCAGCGGGCCGCCGAGGTGCAGCTCGGAGCCGTCGAGGGTGATCCGGCCGCCGTCCGGCCGGTACACACCGGTGAGCAGTTTGACCAGCGTGCTCTTGCCCGCGCCGTTCTCGCCGAGCAGGGCGTGCACGCTGCCCGGCCGCAGGGTGAGCGTGGCGCCGTCCAGCGCGCGAACGCCCGGGAACACCTTGACCAGGTTCTCCGCGACGAGCATCAGGTCGCCCTCTCCCGCATCCTCTGCCGGACGGTGCCGAGCAGCACCGCGCCCAGCACGACGGCACCGATGATCAGATCCACCCAGCGGGGGTTGATGCCGAACTGCGCCTGCATCACGTCGACCAGGCGTACCAGGAACGCGGCCAGCACCGTGCCCACCACGCTCACCATGCCACCGGTCAGCGCCACCCCGCCGATGATCGGTGCGGCGAAACTGGGCAGCAGCAGGTCGTCGCCGATGGTGGCGTTCACCGACCCGGAGGCCGACACGGTGATCACCGCGGCAACGCCGGCGAGCAGGCCGGAGAGGGCGTGCGCGATGATCAGCGACCGGTCGTTGGAGATGCCGGAGAGCCGGGCGGCGAACGGGCTGCCACCGCTGGCGAGCAGCTGGCGGCCGGTGACGGTGCGGCTGAAGAAGAGCGCGACCAGGACGGCGACGGCGATCGCGACCAGGAACACCGCGGGCAGGCCGAGGATCGAGGCGCGGCCGAACGCGCGCAGGCCCTCGGAGTAGCCCTGGAAGGTGTCGGGGCCGTTCACTCCGTACCGTAGCCCTTGAATGATCGTCATCGTGGCGAGCGTGACGATGAAGCCGTTGATGCGGGTCAGCACCACGAGAGCGCCGTTCGCGACACCGACCGCGAGCCCGAGTGCGAGCGCGGCCAGCACGGCGATCGGAGCCGGCAGACCGGCCTCGAGCATGAGCCAGGCGGCGGCCATCGCGCAGAATCCGGTGAGCGCGCCCACCGACAGGTTCATCTGCCCGACGGCGAGCACCACCATCTGGGAGAGCCCGATGACGATCGGCACGGCCAGGAACCGGAAGAAGGCTTCCAGGGTGCCGGCCGAGAGCAGGTTGCCGCCGGTGGCGAACGCCAGCGCCACGAAGCCGGTGGCCACGATGACGCCCAGGGTGAACTCGGGCGTGCGCCACACCCGGCCCGAGGCGGTGGCCCGGGAGGTCGCGGTCAGCGTCATGATGTGGTCCCCCGCCGCTCGGCGAGCACATGCCGCGCCCGGTCCAGGGAGAGCGCCGCCAGCAGCACCAGCCCGATGTAGAGCTGGAGCTGGTCCAGCTGGAACTGCAGCAGGTTGAGCCCCTTGTAGATGACCTGGGTGAGCGCCGCGCCGAGCACCGTGCCGAGCACGCTCACCGCACCGCCGGCGAGCAGCGTGCCGCCGAGCACCGGCGCGAGGAACGACGGCAGCAGGAACCCGTCGCCGAGACTGGCCGAGAACGCGCCGTTGTTGGCGGCCAGCAGGAAGCCGGCCAGCGCGGCGAGCAGGCCGCTGAGCGCGTGGGCCTGCACCACCCGGCTGCGGGTGGGAATGCCGGAGAGCTCGGCCGCTCGGGAGTTGGCGCCGGTCATCAGGATCTCCCGGCCCACCCGTGACCAGCGGAAGAGCAGGCCGGTCAGCAGCGCCGCGGCGATCGCGAACGGGACCACCAGCGGGATGCGCGGCCCGCAGACGTCGCCAACGCAGTAGTCGGCGAACGTGTCGAAGCGCAGCGCCTCCATCCCGGCCGGCATGGTCGGGAAGGCCACCCCGTCGACGACACCCGTGTACAGGATCGTGATCAGGCCGACCAGCGCGAAGTCCATGGCCAGGGTGACCACGAACGAGTTCACCCCGGTCCGCGAGATGATCAGCCCGGCCAGGGCACCGAGCAGCGCGCCCACCACGAGACCGGCGGCGAGGCTGACGAGCAGCCCGGCGCCGAGCGTGTGGTGCACCAGGCCCATCGCGAACGCGCTGGTCGCCGCCATCCGCCCGACCGCCATGTTCATGTGGCCGAGCGAGAGCACGCTCATCTGCGACAGGCCGATCACCAGGTAGACGCTGATGTCGGACTGCAGCGGGGTCAGGGTCAGCCGGGTGTCCAGGAAGGCCGGGCGGATGACGCTGAAGAGGGTCACCAGCAGGATCAGGAGCACCACGAGGCCGACCCGGGGGTTGGCCCACAGCGGTATCCGGCGTGGTCTGCGTGGCGGCTCGGTGGGCGGTGCCGGTGTCTCGACTTGGGCGGTCAACTGGTTCTCCGGTCGTCGATCGCGTCGCGATTCCAGGCGATGCCCAGACCGGGGGCGGACGGGGCGAGCGCGTTGCCGCCGTCGATCCCGATCTCGCCGGTGGTGATCGCGCGCAGTTGTGGGATGTGCTCGAGGTACCGGCTGTTCGGCACCGCGCAGCAGAGGCTGACGTGCAGTTCCATCAGGAAGTGCGGGCAGACGGTCACGTTCGCGGTCTCGGCCAGGTGGGCGACCTTGAGCCACGGCGTGATGCCGCCGATCCGGGCCACGTCCACCTGGACCACCCCGGCCGCGCCGCGCCGCAGGTACTCGGTGAACTGGCCGGGCGCGTACAGGGACTCGCCGACCGCGATCGGGATCGAGGTGGCGGCGGCCAGCGACTCGTGACCGGCCACGTCCTCGGCCGGCAGCGGCTCCTCGAACCAGAACGGGTCGAAGGGCTCCAGCAGCCGGGCGCGCCGGATCGCGTCCGCCGCGGTCAGCGACTGGTTGGCGTCGAGCATGACGTCGAACTCGTCGCCCACCGCGGCGCGGACGGCACCGAGCCGCTCCGCGTCCGCGGCCGGCGAGCGGCCCAGCTTCATCTTGATGCCGGGCCAGCCCGCGGCCTGGCTGGCCTTCGCCCCGGCGATCAGCTCGTCGGTGCTCAGGTGCAGCCAGCCGCCCTCGGTGTCGTAGAGCGGGATCCGGTCCTTCGCGCCGCCGGCCAGCACCCAGAGGGGCAGGCCGGCGGCGCGGCAGCGCCAGTCCCACAGCGCGGTGTCGATCGCGGCCAGCGCCAGGGAGGTGATGGCGCCGACCGTGGTCGCCTTGGTGCTCAGGAACAGGTCACGCCAGACCGCCTCCACCCGTTGCGGGTCACGGCCCGGCAACAGCGGCAGCAGGTTGTCGCGGAGCAGCGCGAGCACCGCGGTGCCCCCGGTGCCGATCGTGTAGCTGTACCCGGTGCCCGCGCCGCCGTCGTCCGTGCGGATCTCGACGAACACGGTCTCCTGTTTGACGAAGGTCTGCAGGGCATCGGTGCGCACTGTCTCGACGTCCAGATCGATCAGGTACGCCTCGGCGTGGGTGACGACGGGCACTGGTGCTCCCCTACTGACAGTTGAGGTACTGGCTGTCGAAGGCCTGGCGCAACTCGGTCGTCTTGGCCTCCCGGTCGGTCTCGTAGTTGTCGACGTTGGCCTTGGTGACCGCGAACGATCCGGAGTCGACCACCACACCGGGCTGGTTCATGGTGCAGCCGCCGGCGAGGCGCATCAGCACGTACGACCCGACCATCGCCTGGCCCACCGGGTTCTGCAGCACGGTGCCGGCCACCGAGCCGTCCTTGATCCCGTCGAGGATCGCCTTGTCGTCGTCGATCGCGATCACCTTGGTCGGCAGCTTCGCCTGCTTGACACCCTCGGCCGCGGCGACCGCCGGGTTGTAGGCGGTGGTGACGATCGCGGTGATCTGGTCGCCCTTGGCCGCCAGCAGGTCGGCGACGGCCTTCTGCGCGGTCTGCAGGTCGGTGTCGATGTCGGTGACGACCTGGAGGATCTTGACCTGGCCGCCGGTCTCCCCGACCGCCTTCTCCACGCCGGCGATCCGGCGCTGCGTGTTGGAGTCGACCTTGTTGCCGGTCAGGTGGACCAGGTTGCCCTTGCCGCCGATCGCCTCGACCGCCGCCTTGGTGGCCTTGTACGCGGCCTCCTCGACGTCGGTGGAGAGGCAGAAGTCGGCCTTGTTGACGTCACCCGCCGGGCACGACGCCAGCGAGCCGACCGGGAAACCCTGCCGCTTGAGGTCCTCGAACGTGGAGTTGATGTTCTCCGGTGCCACGCCGAAGATGCCGAAGGCGTTGTATCCCTGCGCCGCGAGGGACTTGACCACGTCGTTCTGCTTGGTCTGGTCCCAGCCGGAGGTCTCGTTGAAGGTGGCGTCACCGAGCTTGAACTCGGTCTTGGCGTCGGCAGCCGCTGTCTTCCACGGCTGGAAGTAGGGATGAGCGCCGCCCGGGATGAGGGCGACCTTGACCTGTTCGGGGCCCTTGCCGGTGGCGGCGGCCTCGTCGTTGTCGGATTTCCTGGTGCACCCGGCCGTGGTGACCAGGCCGATCAGAGCCGCACCCAGGCCGAGGCGGAGGAACGGGGACCGCTTCATGCGGCTTCCTTTCCATGTCGTAGATCCTATAGGATCTTTCCTGGATGTGTACTCGCTCACACTGAACGGCGTCAAGATGCAATTCGGAAACCCGGGCGAAACAAGGATGGTGAACATGACCAGACTCCTGCCGCTGGTCCGCCTGCACCGGCCCACCCTCGGCGACGACGTCTACGAGACCCTGCGGTCAGCGGTCCTGGAGCACATCCTCGCGCCCGGCGACCGGGTCAACATCGACGCGCTCGCGCGCGAGCTGGACGTCTCACCCACCCCGGTCCGCGAGGCGCTCGCCCGTCTGGAGTCCGAGGGCCTGCTGCGCAAACGGCCGCGCGCCGGCTACACGGTCAGTCCGCTGCTCACGGTCGCGGAGTTCAACGACATGTTCGACATGCGCCTGCTGCTGGAGTGCACGGCCGCCCGCTGGGCCGCCGAGCGCGCCACCGACACCCAGTGCGACAGCCTCGTGGAGGAGGCCGCCCGCACCGTCGACAGCGGTGACGAGCACAGCTGGCACGCGGCTTTCACGGCGCTCGACGCCCGCCTGCACGACATGGTCGCGCAGCTGTCGGCGAGCCCGCTGCTCCGGGAGTCGATAAACCGGCTGCATGCACACCTGCACCTGCATCGCCGCTACTTCCCGTACGTGCAGACCGCCATCACCAACGACGAACACCGCGACCTGGCCGCCGCCATCCGCGCCCACGACCCGGACCGGGCCGAGGCCGCGATGCGCCGCCATCTCATCCGCGCCCGCGAGCGCCACCTCGTCGCCTTCGAGGACTGAGCACCCGCCCCCGTGGCTGGTCAGGCGGGCGGGGTCTCGTGCTGGGCGCGCAGCGCCCGGCCGAGCAGGGCGTTGAGAGTCGCCAGCTCGGGCGCGCTCAGGCCGAATACCTCCGGGTCGTCCAGCGTGGCGGCGGCCAGCGTGGCGGCGGCCAGGACCGAGCGCCCCCGCGCGGTGAGGGTGATCGCGGCCCGGCGGCCACGCCCGGCGCTGCGGTCACGCGCCACCAGCCCGGCGGCCTCCAGCGACGCGACCGACTCGCCGACACTCTGCGCGGTGACCAGCACCCGCCGGGCCAGCTCCCCCGAGCCGATGCCCGGCTCGGCGGCGATCGTGGTCAGCACACCGAACTGCGTGGGCGTCAGCCCGTGCGGGCGCATCGCCGCCTCAAACCGCCGGCTCAGCACGTGAGCCAGACGCACGATCGTCCAGCCGGCGGAGGACTCCTGCTCGACCAAAGTATAAGGCACCCTTGCACTAGAGTATCAGGGAGCCTTATGGTACGGCATGACCACTCGAACGCAGCGACTGTTGACGCTGTCGGCAGTGCTCGGGCTGGCGTACTGGTTCTTCGGCAACCTCTACGAGACCGTCGTCATCTCCCCGAACTGGATCGAGGACAGCCCGGCCCAGCTCACCCGGCTCAATCAGTTCTTCACCAACACCAGCCCCACGCTGTACTTCGTGCCGCTCACCCCACTCGCCGTCGCCCTCGTCTGGCTGCTGTGGTGGCGCAACCGCGACGACACCCTGCGCGCCGACTACCGCCGGGCCGGCGTGGCCTCGCTGCTGCTGACCGCTCTCAACGCGGCCATCGTCGGCCTGATCATCCCGCGCCTGTTCGGCCCGGAGGCACTCGCCCACCCGGAGCACCTGCTCCCCGCGGCATGGTCGTGGAACGGGCTCAACCTGGTGCGCATGGCCCTGACCGCCACCACCGCCTGGTTCCTCTTCCAGGCCTTCCGCAAACTGGACCGCCGTCATTTGTCCGACCATTCGGATGATCTTCGGCTGGCTCGACGGCGCTAACATCCCCGCTGCACATCAAGATCATCAGGAGCGGGGACATCGTGCAGGACAAGTTGAAGAACCGCGCGTTTGCGCTGGTCGCCCCCATTTTGCAGCCCGGCGAGACGCCCGTCGTCGCGGCGCGGGCCCTGGTCGGCTCGTTCTCCTCCGGACGGTTCGGCGCGGTCGCCACGCAGGCAGTCCTGCAGGAGGGCGTCGGCTCGGTGACCGCGCACAAGCTGGCCCAGTCGAAGAAGCAGTTCCTCGTCGTCACCAGCCACCGGCTCATCTTCCTGCCGCAGACCCTTCTCGGTGGCCCCGGCAAGACGGTCCTCGGCGCGATCTCCCGCGACATGGTGGCGCTGGCCGAGGTCAAGATGGGCTTCGTGAGCCTGGTGCGCATCGCGTTCGGCACCGAGGGCGCCGGCGTCGCGCTGACCTTCCCGCGTTCGGAGAAGAAGGACGCCGAGGCCCTCGCCCAGGCGCTGCAGCAGGCCCCGGTCGCCTGAGCGACGCCGGCGGCGGCACAGAACCGCCGCCGGCGACAGCCCGCCTAGGGCGAGGTGATCGAGTAGGTCACCCCGGACAGTGCCACCGCCGGCGACAGCCCACCTAGGGCGACGAGATCGAGTAGGTCGCCCCGGCCCGCGTCGGGAACGAGATCACGTCGCCGCTGACCGTCGGCGTGATCGTGCCGCCGCCGGCCTCGGCGACCCGGACCGTGCGGCCCGGCCACGGGTTGCGCAGCCGGAGCTGCCGTCCCTGCTCGCTCGTCACGTCCACGTAGTCGACCCGCCCGGACACCACCCGGCTGGAGACCAGGAACGCGTCCTTCTCGCGGAGCCGCACGAAGCTCGCGTCCCGCCCGGACGGCCACACCGGGAAGACGCGCATGACGCCGTCGTCGCTCTGCAGCAGCAGGTTGTTGACCGCCTCGGTGGCACCGGACTTCTCCAGGCCGTGATGGATGTCGCGGATCCGCAGGTTGGCGTCGGTCTTCGCGGTGACCTGCTGCTTCAGGCGGTCGATCAGCGACGCCGCGGGATAACCCACCCGGGCGGCCTGGGTGAACACCTTCGGGAAGCTGTTCTCCTGGCCCCACGAGTTCATCACGTCGAGCGTGTCGATCGCCCGCTGCCGGTCCGCTGCCGACGAGTTCAGGCCGAGCCCCTCACCGGGATGGATGAACTCCAGGTTGACCGTGTTGTCGCCGGGCCGGATCGCGCGGCCGTCGCTGACCGTTCCTGGGTCGCCCAGGGCGTAGACGGTGCGGCCGCCCGAGGTGGTGGTGGGGATCGGCGGCAGGCCGTCGAGCATCTGCTGCCACTGCGGGCGGGACCCGGCGTCGGCGCCCAGCTCACTGCTGGCGGCCAGCAGGCTGGTGAGCAGGTAGCGCAGCATGCCGACGTCGGGGCTGGGATTGCGGGCCCAGGTGCCCTCGTGCGGGCCGCCCCAGGTGGTGTAGCGGCGGGTGGCCGGGTCGTACTCCATCCATCGGCTGAAGAACGTGGCCACCTCCTTCATGAACGGGTACGCCCGGTTGCGCAGATAGTTCTGGTCGCGGGTGTAGTCCCAGTACGCGATGAACTGCGTGACCGCGAACAGCGAGTTGCTCACCTGCTGCCAGTAGTTGTTGTCCGGGGTGCTGCCGAACGGGCCGATACCGACCGGGAACAGCACTCCACCGGGGATGCCGCCGGTGCCGAAGCGCGGCGTGACGTAGCCGGAGTTGACCCGCTGCAGGTCCTGGGTGGAGCGGCGGCGGGCCTCCGGGAGGTACGCCGAGATCAGGTCCATGTGCGGCAGCGCCCACTCGGCCCGGTTCGACGAGTACGCCCCGTAGAAGTTCGCCATGAAGTTGTAGTTCAGATGCATGTCGCCGCTGAAGAACGGGTCGTCCCGGGTGATCCACAACCCGTAGAGCCCCGGCGCCGTCCTGCCGTTGCGGCTCGCCGAGCCCAGGAAGTACTGAGCCGCGTAGTAGAAGCGCTCCAGCACGTCGTCACCGAGGTCGACGTAGGAGCGCAGCCAGTACTGCCGCCACCAGTCCAGGTGCTGGTTGTAGGCGGTGTCCAGCCCGGCGGCGGTCTGCGCGTCGGCCAGCCCGCGCGCGGACGGGGCCGGCTCCGCCGGGTTGACGCCGCCACCGGCGACAGCGGTGACGAGGCGGACGGCCTGGCCGGCCGCCAGGTCGAACTGGAACCGCGCGGTGCTGCCGGACGACGACGCTGTCCCGGCGGTCGCGCCGAGCACTCGGGTGGCCAGGGCGGCGCGGGACACGAAGCTGGAACCGGACGGCGTCGTCCGCGACGCCCACAGGGTGCTGCCCGAGACCCCGCTGGTCTGGGTGTATCCGCCGGCCGGGCTGACCGCCCCGGCGAACGTCCGCGCTTCCAGGCGCACCGGTGCCGACCCGGCGGACCGGATCTGGGTGACCAGTACGTTGGTGCCGGCCGCCAGCCACGTCTTGAGCACCACCGGCTGGCCGCCGAGGCTCATCGTCGTGTCCACCTCAGCACGCAGGATGTTCTGCTCCTCAGCGAAGGTCGTGGGAGCCGAGGACCCGGGGCCGGCGTAAAGCTCGAGCTGACCGATCCGCGCCCGTGGATTCTGCTGCGAGTCCGGTGTCGTGCCCTGAGTCGGTTCGCTGACCACCAACCGCACCCACCGCGCTGTGCGCGGCGAGAAAGAACGTTCGTTCTGGCCAACCGTGTTCCCCGTGACCGTGTCGGCCGTCGTCCAGGTGCTGTTGTCGGTGGAGGTCTGCAGCTGGAAGTTCCGGGTGTTGTTCGCCGTCTCGGCCGGCCGTGCCGCGCTGTCGTGCCGCACGACATAGCGGCTGAACGTCTTCGCCGTGCCGAGGTCGATCGTGAGCGTCTGCGGTTTGCCCACTTCGGAGACCCAGCCCTCGTAGCCCGCACCCCACGCGCCGCTGACCGCGCGCGACGGCGGGAACGAGGGATGCGAGCTGGTCGCGGTCGCGGTGGCACCGAGCGCGAGGTTGCCGCCGGACGGCCCGCCGGAGGCCGCGGCCAGGCTGACCCCGCCGACCGGCACGATCGCCGGCCCGGGGTTGCCGCGCCAGAAGTCACCCTTGGCGATGAGGAACGTCTTGACTCCGGGGCTGCCGGCCGAGGTGACGCCGATGTCGCCGTTGCCGAGCAGGGCCGTGCTGGGCATGCCCTGCACGACCGCGTCCGGATAGTTCTCGCTGGTCCATCGAGCGGTGATCGGTGCGAGCAGCGACTGGACCGCCGCCCACTGCTGGTCGGGGGTGGGTGTGGCGGCCGCGGCGGGCCGGGCGGCGACCGCCGGGCCGGCCACGACGACCGCGGCGGCGAGCGCCGCTGCGAGGACGCGTCTGGACATGAGGAGCCCTTTCGAGAGGGCGGACTCAGCTCGTGCCGGCCCACTGCGGTGCGGGACGGAGGTTCAGGTTCGACAGCGAGCCGAGACCGAGGACGGAGACGGTGGTGCCGGGTCGGGAGGAACCGAGGGTGGAGTAGCCGGGCTCGACGCCGAAGAGGCCGGCGATGACCGCCTCCGCGATCGCCGCCCCCGCGATGGAGTCCCGGTTGGCCACGCCACGACCCGCGACCCGAGCACGAACCGCAGCCGGGCCAGAGGACGCAGCCAAGCCAGAGGACGCAGCCGGGCCGAAAACCGCGGCCGGGCCGGCGGGCGGGCCGGGGACGAGCTCCATCGCCTGCCCCCAGAGGCCGCCGGAGGCCGCAAGGGGAGTTCTGCCGAGCACGGCGGCCGCGAGACCGGGCCGGCCGAGCTTGGCCAGTCCGTACGCCGTGACGCCGGGCCAGGCGCCGAACGCGCCGCCCGCGCCGTGGTCGGGGCGGTCGGAGAACGGTGCCATCGGGTCGTCCGCCGCCAGCGCCCGCATCCACGGCCCGGCCAGCAGCGACTCCTGGACGAACGAGACCATCTCGTCGCGGTAGGCCGCCGGCAGGTCGTCGTGCATCGAGGCGGCTACCAGCCCGAAGTCGAGGACGTGGCCGATGGCCGAGCGGCCGGACGGGTGGGCGATCTGCCAGCGCCCGCCGCCGGCGTACAGGTCGAGGACGGCTGCCGCGATGGTGTTCGCGTGCCCGTCGGCCACGACCGCGTCGGCGTCCTCGCCGAGGTGTCGCAGCAGCGCGGCGTAGGAGCGCAGCATCTTCACGTAGGCCGCGTTGAACGAGGCCATCGCGTTGACGTAGCCGGGCACGCACTCCAGGACCGTCCACGCGTCCGGCCCGAAGTCGGCGAGCACCCCGCCGGTGGCCGCGGTGCGCCGGTCGGCGAAACCGTAGGCGAGCCGCTCGACATGCTCACGCACCGTGCGACTGCCCGCTGTCACGGAGAGGAACGCGACGTCGCCGGTGACGCCGACATAGTGCTCCACGAGGCGGAACAGCGCGTAGTCGTTGGCCACGTAGTAGTTCCCGAGCGGGCCGCCGCCCCACAGGTCGAAGCCGAACGACTCCTCGTAGGGGCCGGACAGCGCGCGTGTCAGCCACTCGCGCAGGCCGGCCGGGTCGAGCATCGCGTACATCCGGCTCCACTCGGTGTGGTCCCAGAAGTAGGTGGTGGTGGCGCCGAGCCTCGGTCCGCCGGTCAGGAACATCGGCGTGGTCCGGCCGGCTGTCGTGCTGCGCAGGTAGAGCGCGAGCAGCGCGGCCATGTAGTAGGCCCGGGACAGCCCGGCGTCCGGCGTGCTCAGCACCGGCAGGTGCCCGCTGAAGGTCTGGTTACCCGGGGTGAAGGCCGATCGCCACAGGTCGCGCCATCCGGTCTCGGTGGCTGCGAACGCGGCGTCAAGACCTGCCGCGCCCGCTTGCGCCGCGTGAGTCACGTCGCCGGTGCCATAGGCACACACGAAACCGATCTCCGCCGACTGACCGGGTGGGAGATCCAGCAGCCACGTCGCCAGGGCGCCGGCTCCCCGCGGCGCAAGATCATCCGGGGGTACGGAGAAAGCGTACGCGGCAACAGCCGGCGATCGTGTGTCGTTGACGGTCACCATCCCGTCCACCACGGTGGGCCGCCATCGCACCGCCCGCGTCCAGTGCCCGGTGCGCGCCACCTCGGTGCCGTCCACCTTGCACGTCACGTCCCGCTCCGCCACGCCGACCGCGATCCGGTGCCACCGCCCCGGTACGAGCGGCTCGGCGGCGATCTCTCGTTCCCCGCTGATCGCCACCCAGAGACGGCCACCCTCGACGCCGACCTGCAGCGAGTCGGGTGTGTTGCCGTGGGTGAACAGCACCCCGTCGTGCCCGGGGTCGTCGAGGCGGAACTCGCCGCTGATCAGCAGCCCGGGTTCGAGGGCGAAGGAGTCCAGCACGACCTCGGTGTCGTCGGTGAGCTCGGCCGTGCCGGTCTGGCCGGGCAGGCCGCGGACCGCGCCTCGCACCGACGACCGGTGCGGGTAGACGGTGTCGGCGCTGACGTGCCGGGGCAGCTCGTACTCCAGGAGCATCGGCGCGGTCTCCTCGTCGCGCTGGATGCCGGGCAGGCGGGGCCGGCCCAGGCGCATCCGCCGAGGACCGGCGCCGAGAAGGTACGGCACGTCGGCGAACGTGGTCGCACGGATGCGCTCGAGGGCGTGGTAGTCGTGCTCGGCGTGCGCGTTCCACGGCACCGTGTGCAGCCAGCCCCAACCCTGCGGCGAGTGCGCGATCGTCCCGTACAGTTGCTGCTTGATCTTGATCTTGGTGGGTGACGGCCCGGTGTTGGTGACCGTGATCCGCCACAGCAGGCGGTCGGCCTCGAACGCCATCGCGGTGTCGCTCCGCACGAGGATGCGATCGTCGCGGTGCTCGCGGCTGACCCCCCACGGCTTCCAGAGGAACCGCTGAGCGGTGAGCGGCACATCGTCGACGCTGAGCACACCGGTGTGGTAACCGCCGGTGAAGGGCGGGGCGGCCAGCCAGGAGACCGAGGTGAGGTCGTGGTTGACGTGTGCCTGGCCGCGCTGGTTGCGCAGCGACGGCAGGTGGCCGAGATCGCCGGCCGTCACCCACTCCCCCGCGACCTCGTCGAGGTCCGGAACCGCGCTCACTTCGCCGAGCCCGCGGTGAGACCGGCGACGAACTGCTTCTGCACGGTCAGGTAGCCGATGACCGGCAGGACGCCCGCCAGGAACATGATGCCGAAGAGCTGGCCGTAATCCACTGAGTACTGTCCGATCGTCAGGTAGAGCCCGGTGGTGATGGTCTGGCCCTGCAGCGGGCCGAGGATGAACAGCGGGTTGAGGAAGTCGTTCCAGATCCACAGGGACAGGAAGATGACCACGGTGGCGGTCGCCGGGCGGACCAGCGGCATCACGATCTGCCACCAGATGCGCAGGCCGCTCGCGCCGTCGAGGCGGGCGGCCTGGACGATGTCGTCGGGCACCGAGCGCAGGAAGCCGACGTACACGAAGACCGCGAACGACAGGTAACCGCCGCCGAGGTTGGACAGGATCAGCCCGGGATAGCTGTGGTCGAGGCCGAGCCAGGTCAGGATGCGGATCGTCGGCAGCAGCGTGACCTGCGGCGGGATCATCAGCCCGGCGGCGAGCACGAACAGGATCAGCGCCTTGAGCCGCCCGCCGCGCCGGGAGAGCCAGAAGCTGAGCGCGGAGCCGAGCGGGACGAGCAGTGCGACCGAGCAGACCACGACGATCAGCGAGTTGCGCAGGCCGATCAGGATCAGGTGGTCGGGGCGGGTCAGCGCCTGGACGAGGTTCCCGGTGGTCGGCGGCAGCGGCAGCGACACCGGGTTGCGCAGGATCTCCTCCTGCGACTTGAACGCGTTGACCAGCATCAGGTAGATAGGCGCGACGAACAGCAGGGTGACCGCGGCGGCGATCAGCACGCGGAACGGTTCGCGCCGCCGTGGCCGTGATGGTGCCGGGTCCGGGTGTGCGGCGGCGGCCGGCCGGTTCTGCAGCAGCGTCACAGCGTCACCTCGCGGCGGCGCAGGAAGCCGGTGACGGTCAGCGCGATCAGCGCGGAGAGGGCGAGCAGGATCATCGCGGCGGCGCTGGCGTACCCGACCCGGTCGCTGGTGAAGGCGAGCTTGACGATGTAGAGCGCGGTCGACTGGGTCGACTCGGCCGGGCCGCCGCCGGTGAGCACGGCGATGATGTCGTACAGCTTGAGGACGGTGATCAGCGAGATGGTGACGCTGATCGTGGTGCCGGGGGCGATCATCGGCCAGGTGACCTTGCGGAAGCGCTGGGTGCCGCGTACCCCGTCGATCGAGGCCATGTCGTGCAGCTCGAGCGGGATGTTCTGCAGCGCGGCCAGGTAGACCACCGTGGTGAAACCGCTGAGCACCCAGGTGACCACCACGCCGATCGAGATCAGTGCGGCGTTCGGGCTGCCCAGCCACGGGAACGGCTCGTCGAGCAGTCCCACCCTCACCAGGACGTTGTTGAGCAGGCCGTTCTGCGTCAGGACGGTCTGCCAGACGAAGGCCACGATCACGCCGCTGAGCACTTGGGGCAGAAAGGCGAGGGTACGCATGACGCGGTAGCTGAGGCTGGTGCGGTTGAGCAGGAGCGCGAATCCGACGCCGAGCGCGTTGGCCGCGACGGTGACGCCGGCCGCGAGCACCAGCGTGAACGTCACACTGGCGCGCAGCCTCTCGTCGCCGGCGAGTTCGGTGTAGTTGCGCAGGCCGATGAAGTCGGAGGTGCCGCGCAGCGGGTTCTCATTGGTGAGGCTGCTGCGCAGGCTCAGCAGCAGCGGCAGGACGAGGAAGACGAGGTAGAGGCCGATCGCCAGGCCGGCCGCCAGGGTCAGCCCGCGATCGGTGTGCCGGGTCGTGCGCATTCACAACTCCTAGGGACCGGCCGGGGACCAAGGGGGTTGTGTCCCCGGCCGGCCGGTCATCGGGTGGCGGTCGTCCAGGCCTCGTCGAGCTTCTTCAGCTCCCCGGCCACGTCGTCGCCGGTGAACAGGGCCTGCCCGGCGGCGTAGAACGCGTCGTTGACGCCCGGGGGCAGCGCGTCGTCGTTGGTCGCCCAGGCGATCGCCGAGACCTTGTTGTTCTCCTCGGTCACATAGGCGTAGGAGTCCTTGAACACCTGGCTGACGGTGACCTGGTAGTCGTCGAGCGCCTTGCCCTTGATCATCGGGAACGCGCCGTCGGTCTCGATCAGCGCCTTGAGGTTGGCCGGGTTGAGCGACCAGGCGCGGCCGAAGTCCTCGGCGAGCTTCGTGCTCTCGGCCTTGGCGCTGATCGCCATCGAGCCGCCGCCGACGAACGGCACCACGACCGAGCCGTCGTCGGTCGGCCACGGGAAGGAGCCGAAGTCGCCGGCGTTCTCCTTGGGCACCGAGCCGAGGAACCAGCTGCCCATCGGGTACATCGCCGACTTGCCGCCGGTGAAGCGGGTGATCGAGTCGGCGTACTTCACACCGAGCGCGCCCTTGTCGAAGTAGCCGCCCGCGACGAGCGTGCGGTACTTGCCGACCGCGGTGACCATGTCCGGGTCGCTGAAGCTGACCTTGCCCGCGTACCGGTCCTGCAGCCAGTTCGGGTTCTTGCCGAGGATGTCGGCGCTGACGATGCCGACCAGCGGCATGCCGGCCGCGAACGGGTCGGCGCCGCCCAGCTCGATCGGGGTGATCCCGGCGGCCTTGAGCCGGTCACAGGCGGCCAGGAACTCGGCCCAGTTCTTCGGGGCGGCGGCGACTCCGGCCTTGGCGAACAGGCTCTTGCGGTAGTAGACCTGCGGCACGATCTGCGAGTTGGTCGGCGGGATGTAGACCTCGCCCTTGAGCGTGTTGGCCGACGGCAGCAGGAAGTTGGCGTCGATCCACGCCTTGTCGTACGCCTTGAGCAGCCCGGCGCCGGCGAAGTTGGACGGTGTGATCGACTGCAGCAGGTCGGGGAACTGGCCGGACTGCTGGAGCTGCTTGGCGTACGCGTCGCGGTCCGTGCTCGGCGCGACGATCTTCTCGATGGTGACGCCCGGGGTCTCGGCGACCGCCGCGGCGATCGACTCGTCCCAGAATTTCGCGGTGAGGCTGGGAGTCTCGAAGACAAGGTATGTCAGCGTGGTTTGACCGTCTTTGTCGCCTGAATCCTCGCCGCCGGCACAGGCGGCGGTGAAGGCGAGGAGACCGGCCAGACCCGCGGCGAGCAGCGGTTTCCGTATCACGGTTCTACTCCTGCCGAGAAGGGCTGGTGGGGAGAGGAAGATCGCTTGAGATAACGTTATCCCGGAGCTTACGAAGTTTCGGAGTGGTGTCAAGGGCGTTGCGGCAGGAAGGATGAGCCGATGGTCGAGGTTTCGGAGCAGCGCGGACCGCGCAAGCGACCCACGATGCTCGACGTCGCGGCGGCGGCCGGTGTCGGGCTGCGCACCGTGTCGCGCGTGGTCAACGCCGATCCGACGGTCGGGCCGCACCTGGTCAGCCGGGTCCGCGCCGCGATCGCCGAGCTCGACTACGTCCCCGACGAGCGCGCGCAGCAGCTGCGGCGCGGGCGCAGCGGCACGATCGGCGCCGCGGTGCGCAACCTGGCCGACGCCCATCCGGTGCTCGACGCGGTCGACCACGCGGCCCGCGAGCAGCAGCTGGCCCTGCTGGCGGTCTCCACCGACGACGACGAGGACCGCGAGCGCGAGGCCGTGCTGTCGATGTGCCGGCGCCGGGTGGACGGCCTGGTCATCGAGCCGATCGGGCCGCGCCACGACTATCTGACGGCCGAGATCGAGGCCGGGATGCCGGTGGTGGCGGTGGACCGCCCGGCCGGCGGGGTGGCGGTCGACGCGGTGATCTCCGACAACGCCTCCGGGATAGGGATGGCCTACCGGCAACTGGCCACGCACGGCCACCGGCGGATCTGCTACGTCGGCGACGACGAGCGCATCTTCACCGGCCGCGAGCGCGCCGCCGCGTTCCGGGCGTGTGTGGCGGCCGGCGGCGGCCCGCTGGACGGCATGGTGCACCCCGGCCCGGTCTCGCCGGCCCGCGTCGCGGCGGTCCTGGACGGCCTGGACCGGACCGGCGCCACCGCGCTGATCACCGGGAACGCCGAGACGACCATCGAGGTGCTGCGCCAGCTCGGCGCCGGTGCCGGGCGGCTGGCGATGGTCGCCTTCGACGACTTCCCCCTCGCCGACATCCTCCGCCCGGCTCTGACCGTCGTCGCGCAGGACAGCCGGCGCATCGGCTCGATCGCGATCGACCTGCTGGTCAAGCGAACCGCCGACCCCACCCGGCCGGTGCAGACGGTGACCGTGCCGACGGGCCTGATCGCCCGCGGCTCCGGCGAGATCGCACCGGCCGAGCTGAGATAACGTTATCCAGGGTCAGGGTTGGAGATCGAACTTCTCCCACGGTCCGATGGCGGTGCGGTTGGCGATGAGCGGCTGGGCGCCGGCGCCCTCCGCGGTGACGTACCGGGAGTTGACCGCGGCCCGCAGGCTCTCGGTGCCGTCGGCGTTGCGGATCAGCGCGAAGGTCTCCCACGGCCCGGCCGCCGCCCGGTTGGCGATCAGCGGGTTGGCGCCGGCGTTCTCCGCGGTGACGTACAGGTTGCTGGCCCGCGACCGCAGCGCCACGTTGCCGCCGCCCAGGTCGACCACGTCGAAGCGCTCGGTCGCCCCGGCCGTCGTCCTGTTGGCGATCAGCGCGGTCGTGGAGTTCGCGGCGCTGACGAACTGGTTGTTCGCCAGCGCCCGCAGCGTCGAGCCGCCGGCGGCCGGGCCGCTGTTGAGGGTGAACGCGTCGAGGTCGAACAGGCTGCCGGCGCCACCCTTGAAGACCAGGTAGAGCTGGGTGGTGCCGGACGGGAGCCCGGTCAGGGCGGCGGTGACGGTCGTGTAGTTCTCCCAGCCGCCGGTGTTGGCGACGGTCGCCGTGCCGTGCAGCGGGCCGGTGGCCGAGCCGCTGCGCACCTCGATGGTTCCGCCGGCACCGGCCGACGCCACCCGGGCCACGAACTGGGTCGCCGTCGCCAGGTGGTACGGCCGGAACGAGATCCAGTCGTTGTTGTCGATGAATCCGGCGGTGGCGCCGCCCTCGGCCGCGGCGTGCTGGGCGATCTGCACCCCGCCGGACTGCGTGCCGAAGTGCTCACCCTGGCGGTGCCGCGGCTGCAGGATCTTCTGGTTCGTCGAGGTCAGGCCGCCGTTGTCGGTGTAGGAGGCGACGAAGACCCCGTAGATGTTGGCCGCGTTGTCGTGCTCGCCGTCGGCCGGCACGGTGAGCGTCCCGGTGCACCCGGTCTTCGAGGTGATCTGGTGCTGGTGGCTGTCGTGGCCGAGGAAGTACGCCACCGTCACCCGGGAGCAGTCGATCGTGCCGTCCTCCGGGTCGCTGACGCTCACCGTGAACGGGACGGTGTCGCCGAAGGAGAACAGCGCGCCGTCGGCGGGCGAGGTCAGATTGACCGTGGGTGCCGAGTTCCCGACGTTGATCACCACGTTGGCGGTGGCGGACAGGCCGGCCGGGTCGGTCACCCGCAGCGTCGGGGTGTACCGGCCGTTCGTGGTGTACGTCTTGGTCGGGTTCGCCGCCGTCGACGTGGTGCCGTCGCCGAACGTCCAGAGGTACGACAGCGCACCGCCCTCCGGGTCCGAGCTGCCGGCCGAGGAGAACGTGACGGTCAGCGGCGCCGGCCCGGACGTCCGGTTCGCGGCGGCCACGGCGATCGGGCTGCGGTTGCCGCCACCGATGTACTCGATCCGGAACAGGGCCTGGTTGTTCGACCCGGTGCCGTAGTCGAGCACGTACAGGGCGCCGTCCGGCCCGAACGCCATGTCCATCACCTGGGTGCCGGTCCACGGGAAGGCGGAGATCTCGCCGTACGTCCCGTTGCTGTTGACCGTGATCGCCTTGATCCAGCGGCGGCCGTACTCACCGGCGAAGTACCGGCCGTCCAGCGACTGCGGGAACTTGATCGAGGAGTTCAGCGCGGCGTCGTAGCGGTAGACCGGCCCGCCCATGGGTGACTCCGAGCCGCCGCCGAACTCCGGCGGGGTGAAGTCGAAGCCGTACCGGATCCAGGCCGGTCTGGCGGCCGGCAGGGTCTGCTGGCCGGTGTTGCGGAACGAGTTGTTCACCGGTCCCCCGGCACAGTTGTACTTCGCCTGCGACGGCCCGGACGGGAACGTGTACTCGTTGTAGGTCTCGGCCGTCGTGTTGTTGCCGGTGCAGTACGGCCAGCCGTAGAAGCCGGGACTCGTGACCCGGTTGAACTCGACCTGCCCGCCCGGCCCCCGGTTCGCGTTCGCGGCACCGGCGTCCGGCCCGTAGTCGCCGAGGTAGACGATGCCGGTCGGCTTGTCGACGCTCATCCGGAACGGGTTGCGGAAGCCCATCGCGTAGATCTCCGGGCGGGTGTTCGGCGTACCGGGCGCGAACATGTTGCCCGCCGGGATCGTGTACGTGCCGTTGGCCTGCGGCCTGATCCGCAGCACCTTGCCGCGCAGGTCGTTGGTGTTGGCCGAGGACCGCTGGGCGTCGAACTGCGGGTTGCGGTTGGTCCGCTCGTCGATCGGCGTGTACGCGTCGGACTCGAACGGGTTGGTGTCGTCGCCGGTGGTCAGGTACAGGTTGCCGGCGGCGTCGAAGTCCAGGTCGCCGCCGACGTGGCAGCACTGCCCACGGTCGTTGTCGACGGTCATCACGACCACCTGGCTGGCAAGATTGATGGTGTCGTCGGCGTTGAGCGTGAACCGGGACAGGTTGAGGTGTCCCTTCCAGGCGTTGAAGTCCGCCGCGGTGCCGGTGGTGGGCGCGTCGCCGGCCGGTGTGCTCAGCGGCGGCGAGTAGTAGAGGTAGATCCACCGGTTGGTGGCGAAGTTCGGGTCGACGGCGACGCCCTGCATGCCCTCCTCGTCGTGGGTGTAGACGGGGATGGTGCCGGCCACCTTGGTGTTGCCGGCCACGTCGGTGACGCGGACGGTCCCGTTGCGGGCGGTGTGGATGACCGAGCGGTTCGGCAGGACGGCCAATGACATGGCCTCGCCGAGCTCGGCCGAGCCGGTGGCGAGGGCGACCTGCTGATAGTCGGCGGGCGGTACGGGGTCGGCGGCCGCCGGTGCCGCCACCAGGGCGGCGGCACCGAGCAGCAGACCGGCGGCGAGAAGCCGGGGAAGACGCATGGACATTTCCCTTCAGCCGGTGACGAGATCGAACTTCTCCCAGGTGCCGATGGCGGTGCGGTTGGCGATCAGGGGCGCGGCGCCGGCGTTCTCGGCGGACACGTACCGGCCGTTGACCTGGGCACGCAGGCTCACGGTGCCGTCGCCGTTGGTGATCAGGCTGAACGTCTCCCACGGCCCGGCCGACGCGCGGTTGGCCACGAGCGGCGCGGTGCCGCTGTTCTCGGCGCAGACGTACAGGTTGTTGGCACGTGAGCGCAGGGCGACGGTGCCCGGCGAGAGGGTGACGATGTCGAACCGCTCGGCGGCGGTGCCCGCGGTCGTGGCGCTCGCGATCAGGTTCGTGGTGCCGGCGGTGACGAACCTGTTGTTGGCGCGGGCGCGCAGTGCCGTACCGGCCGGGACCGGGGTGGTCCGCGGGGTGCAGTCGGACGCCACCGCGCCGCCGGCGAACTGGATGCCGCCGAGCAGGACGCGGGTGAAGTTCGGGTCGGTGTACGACTCCTCGGTGTGCCCGAGTCCGGTGTAGAACGACCGGCCGCCGCCGTAGTTGTGGCACCAGGTGATCGGATGGTCGCCCATCGACCCGCCGGAGTAGCTGGTCTCGTCCAGGTTCATCAGCACCCGGACCCGGGCCCGCGGGTTGGCCCGGTAGTTGTACCACTCGTCGGTGCGGATCCAGCGCTGCGGCAGATGAGCCGTGGCGACGTTGCCGGTGTCCTCGACCCGTACGGCCGCCTGCTGGGTGGCCGGGTGCGACTGGAAGTACGCGCCGACCAGTCCGCCGTACCAGGCCCAGTCGTACTCGGTGTCGGCGGCGGCGTGCACTCCCACGTAACCGCCGCCCGCGCCGATGTACGACTGGAACGCCGTCTGCTGGGCGCTGTTGAGCACGTCGCCGGTCGTGGAGAGCCAGACGACCGCCTGGTACTGGGCCAGGTTCGCCGTCGTGAACTGGGCGGCGTCCTCGGTGGCGGTGACCGAGAACCCGTTGGCCGTGCCCAGCTGCCGGATCGCGGCGATGCCGTTCGGGATCGCCGAGTGCCGGAACCCGGCCGTCTTCGAGAACACCAGGACCTTGGTCACCGGCGCCGCGACGGCGGCGGCCGGCGGTGCCGCCACGATCGCCAGGGCCGCGCCGAGCAGGCCCGCCATCAGACGTGTACGCATGATGCTCCTCGCTCTCATCCGCTGACCAGGTAGAACTTCTCCCAGGGGCCGATCGCGTCGCGGTTGGCGATCAGTGCCGCCGCGCCGCCGTTCTCGGCCACCACGTACTTGTTGTTGACCGTCGCCCGGAGGCTGATCGTGCCGTCGCTGTTGTTGACCCGGGCGAACGTCTCCCACGGCCCGACCGCGGCCCGGTTGGCGATCAGCGGGTTGGCGCCCGCGTTCTCGGCGGCGACGTACTGGTTGTTGACCCGCGACCGCAGCGCCACGTTGCCGCTGCCGAGGTCGATCACGTCGAAGCGTTCCGAGGCCCCGATCGACGTCGCGCTCGCGATCAGCGGGGAGGAGCCGGCACGCACGTAGTTGTTGTTGGCCACGGCCCGCAGCGCGAGCCCCTGCGACGGCTGTGACCCGCCGCCGGTGCCCAGCGTCGAGGCGGTGCCGCTGAGCGCTTTGACGCCGTTGTTGGCCGAGGCTGTCAGCGTGGTGGCCGAGTAGTTGCTCAGCGGCTTGGCGGTCCGCTCGACCACGTACGTGGTGTTGGCGGCGGTGGCGAACGCGACCTCACCGGAGGTGCTGGTGGTCAGGATCGCGTTGTCGGAGGCGCGGCGGACGCGGATCTCCTGGTTGCCCCACGGGTTGACCACCCGGGCCTGCTTGCCGTGCAGGCTGCGCAGGCCGACGTACTTGGTCTCGCCGCCCTCGCGCTCGGCGCTGACCAGGAAGCCGTCCTTGGCGGCAAGGGTGAACTTGCCGACGAACGAGGAGTCGCCCGGCACCGCCGGGAACACCCGGATCTTGTCGTTGTACGACTGCATCAGCGACTCGTTCATCGCGGCCAGGTGGATGCCGAGGTACTCGAGGACGCCGTTGGTGTTGGTGGTCATGCCGTTCGGGTGGTTCTGGTACTTCTGCAGCATCGTCCGCATGCCCTGCAGCGCCTGCTGACCCAGGCCGAGCCGCGCGGCGTGCACGTGGTCGTTGGACCAGACGTTGCCGTACGGGTGCGGCCGCACGTTCCAGGAGTTGATCAGCGTCTGGGTGTCCGGGTATCCGATGCCGCTCAGGTCGTACGGCCAGACCAACTCCAGGACCGGGTTCTCGTTGTTGCGGGTCTGCGAGATCGGCGGGTCGTGCGGCAGGTAGGCGCCGTTGGAGACCTGGTACGGCGCCAGGTTGTTGAGCACGTCCTGCCAGCCCGAGCGCAGGCCCGAGTCCAGTCCGAGCTGCGTGGACACGTCGATCGCGAGCGGGAACAGCTTGCGGATCGCGCCCAGGTCGGTGATCGCGTTGCGCTGGTCCCAGTACGTCTCGTGCACGTTCGAGCTGGCCATGTAGTACTGCGCGCCGTTGCGCGACAGCCGGTTCTGGTAGAAGCGGGCCGACTCCTTGATGAACGGGTACGCGACGTCGCGCAGGTACGCCGCGTCATTGGTGTACCGGTAGTACAGGTACATGTTGTACGCGGCCTCGAACCCGGTGGAGTACAGGTCGTTGACGTAGTCACTGTTGATCGTCCCGCGGGCGTTGCCGTCCCAGCCCATCGTCTCGGGCACCCACAGCGAGTCGGTGCCGTACCGGGTCTGGGTGTACGACCGCAGCGCGCCGTAGTTGCGTGAGTAGAGGTTGTTGAACGTGCGCATCAGCTCCGGGTGGTTGGAGCTGTAGAACGAGTTGTAGACGTCGCGCTGGTTCCAGTACCAGTACCCGTTGCTCCACTTGGAGTTGTCCTGGGTGGCCCGGAAGACGCCGTTGATGAAGTGCACCGGGTAGTTGCCGTACCCACCGGCGGCGATCATGTACGTGGCCAGGTAGTAGACGTTCTCCAGGTAGTCGCCGTCGGAGCCGCCGGTGTTGTACTGCACGAACGACTTCGCCCAGAACGCGTGCCACCAGTTCTTGTAGTTGGTGAGCGTGGTGGCGTACCCCGTCTGTTTGACCGCGGCCAGCTGGTCGCGCGCCTGCTGGACCGAGTTGCGGTTGGGCGCGTTGATCCGGCTGGCCGCGGTGAACCAGATCGTGTAGTCGCTGTCCGGGGTGATGTTGAGCCGCACCCGGGTGCCGTTGACCACCTGTGAGCTGTAGGAGGCGCCCTCGACGGTGGCCGCCAGGGTGTATCCGAAGCCGTTCGCGTCGGTCTGGCCCCGGCTCAGGCCCACCCCGGTGGAGTCGGCGAACGTGCTGGCCTGCCGCCAGGTGTCCAGGTTGGGCACGTCGGCGATGTTCTGCACGGTGCTCAGGTCCCACAGGCTCAGGTCCAGGGCGACGCTGCTGCCCGGCTGGGCGTCCTGGACGTTGATGCCCATCACCTCGGAGTTCGGCGAGCCCATCACGGTCACCGTGCGGGTGTTGTCGTACCGGGTGGTCAGGGTCCCGTCGTAGAGCGACAGCCGCTGCTGGTACGTCGTGAAGCCGGGGTTGAGTGCCAGGTTCACGAGGCCGGCCGCGTACGTGGACTGCTGCGCCAGGTCGACGCCGGAGACCTGCATGGTCAGGCCGTTCTGCTGCCACGCCATCGCGCCGGTGCGGCCGTTGCCGACGGTGAGGCCCTTGACCGGGTCGGTGTTCGGGGAGTTGTAGACGACGTCGTGCCGGGACAGATAGGCGGCGCGGTCGACGTTCAGGGCACCGGTGCCGGAGTTGAACGCGTGGTCGGTGGTGGACGCCCGTGCCGTCGTCGGCACGGCCAGGGTGGCGCCTAGGACAAGCAGGGCGACGAGGGGGGTGCGCAGCTTCATCGGGGAGTCCTTCGCCGGAGGAGGCGCTCCGAAATCGAGGCGTGACAAGGATTTAACATCCGATGTTTGGCACGGTCAATCGGCAGGCGTCATTGTTTTCACGCCTGCAGTGCATCAAGACATGGGATGAATCCCGTCAGAGGGCCTGGCGCAGCCAATCCTCGACACCGGCGATGTGCACCGTGGCCCACGACCGGGCCAGGTCCGGCCGCCGGGCCGCCAGCGCGTCGTGGATGGCCTGGTGCTGCTCGCGGGTGCGGGTCACCGCGCCCTCCTGGGTCAGCCCCCGCCACACCCGGGCGCGGGTGGTCGGTGCGGACAGGCCCTCGATCAGCGAGCAGAGCACGCCGTTGCCGGCCCCGGCCGCGATCAGCCGGTGGAACTCCAGGTCGTTGGCGACCAGCGCGTCGACGGTCGGCTCCGGGCCGAGCTCGTCGAGCAGTGCCTGCAGCTTCTCGATGTCGGAGTCGCTCATCCGCTCCGCCGCGAGGGCGGTGGCGGCCGGCTCGAGGATGCGGCGGACCTCGAGGAACTGCAGGACGGTGTCGTCACGGTGGAAGTCCACGACGAAACTCAGCGCGTCCAGCAGCACGCCGGGGTCGAGGCTCGTCACATACGTCCCGTCGCCCTGGCGCACGTCCAGCACCCGGATCATCGACAGCGCGCGGACCGCCTCACGCAGCGAGTTGCGCGACAGGCCGAGGTGCGCGGCGAGGTCGGCCTCCCGGGGCAGCCGGTCACCCGGGCCGAGCTCACCCGACATGATCATGTTCTTGATCTTGCCGATCGCATCGTCGGTCAGCGCCACGCTCCCGATGCTACCGCGCCGACATCCGATGTCTTCCCGGCCGAGAGACTCGACCGGGAAGACCAGAGCTCGGAGGTCTCAGTCCAGCAGTGCGGTCACCGTACCGGCGGCCACCGTGCGGTTGCCCTCGCGGACGGCGAAGCCGAGACCCACCTCCAGGGCGATCTCCTTACCCAGGGTCACGGTCACCTCCTCGAGAGTGTCACCCGGCATGACCAGGTCGCGGTCGCCGAGGTCCATCCCACCCGGGACGTCGGTGGTGTGGAAGTAGAACTGCGGCCGGTAGTTCGCCTCGAACGGCGTGTGCCGTCCGCCCTCCTCCTTCGTCAGCGCGTACATCCTCGCCTTGAAGACCCGGTGCGGACGCACGCTGCCGGGCGCGGCAACCACCTGGCCCCGCTGCACCTGCTCGCGCTTGATCCCGCGCAGCAGGACGGCGGCGTTGTCGCCGGCCTGCGCCGACTCGAGCACCTTGCCGAACATCTCCAGCCCGGTCGCGACGCTGGCGACGGTCGGCCCGAGACCGACCACCTCCACCGGCTCGCCGGCGCGCAGCTCGCCACGCTCCACCTTGCCGGTGACCACCGTGCCGCGCCCGCTGATCGACAGCACGTTCTCGATCGGCATCAGGAACGGCTCGCCCAGCTCACGCGGCGGAACCGGCACGTAGGCGTCGACCGCGTCGAGCAGGTCCACGATGCTCGTGGTCCAGCCCGGGTCGCCCTCGAGCGCCTTGAGCGCGCTGACGCGCACGACCGGCACCTCGTCGCCGGGGAAACCGTACGCGCTGAGCAGCTCGCGGACCTCCAGCTCCACCAGGTCGAGCAGCTCCGGGTCGTCCACCATGTCGCTCTTGTTCAGAGCCACCACCAGGTACGGCACGCCGACCCGCTGCGCCAGCAACACGTGCTCACGCGTCTGCGGCATCGACCCGTCCTGGGCGGACACGACCAGGATCGCACCGTCCACCTGCGCCGCCCCCGTGATCATGTTCTTCACGTAGTCGGCGTGGCCGGGCATGTCGACGTGCGCGTAGTGGCGCTGCGGCGTCTCGTACTCGACGTGGGCGATGGTGATGGTGATCCCGCGCGCGGCCTCCTCCGGGGCCTTGTCGATCCCCTCGAACGCGACATACCGGTTGGAGGCCGGGTCGCGGTCGGCGAGAACCTTGGTGATGGCGGCGGTCAGGGTCGTCTTGCCGTGGTCGACGTGACCCATCGTGCCGATGTTGACGTGCGGCTTGTTGCGGATGAACTGGCTCTTGGCCATTTCTCTTCTGACTTCCTCACTGGATGCGAGGCGTGGGGTGTCACGCAGTCCCGATGCCAGCCGGGACGCGCCAGAACCGCGCACGGAGCAGCCACCCTTCCCCTGGGTTCTGCTGCTGGTGGGGAAGGGTCAGAGTCGGGTATCAGCGCCGTTCTTCAGAAGATCCGCGCACGCGGGAGCCGCCACGAGGGGCAGCCGCAGACCGGGCGCGAAGAACATGAACAGCACGGTAGGGCGTAACCGTTCTGACCGCGACCGAATTTCCGGTCGCGGGTCTCAGACGCGGCGGCGCAGCGGCCGGCGGACGCGGTGCGCCGCCCGGGTGAAGCGGGACTGGCCGGGCAGGTAGCGCTGGACCCGGCGGCGGCGCCGCAACGGCTCGGGCTGCCGGGGCGGCTCGTAACGCGGCGGCGGTCCACCCCGGAAGAGCACGGGACCGGGCCGGCGGTACTCCCGGAGCGGCGGCGTGAGAATCATCAGCACCCCTCGATCGTGGCGCGGCACACGCTCCCGCGCCACCCGGTTTTCACGGCGCTAGGCTGCCGCCATGGATCTCGGCGGCTATCAGAATCTCTTCGACGACGGCGACCCCGACCGTGACGTCGCGGCGCTGCTCACCGACGGCCGCCGGCTCCTCGGCATGCCCGGCTTCTGGGCCTGCTACCTGCGCACCCTCATGGTCTCGGACGCGGACGACCTGCTGGCCACGGTGTGGAACGCCTCCGCCGACGACGACCTGTACGACTACGTCGACCCGGACCGCTGGGAGGTGCTGCGCGTGCCGCTGCGCGACGGCGCCGAGCTCGCGGTGGTGTTCCGCAACCTCGACGAGGACAGCGGCGTGGACTATCTGATCCTGCCCGGCGGCGGCGCGCCGGCGATCCTGATCGCGTCGGTCGACGGGCACCAGAGCGGTCCCGGCCTGTCCTGGCCCGAGCTGGCCGGCGTGGCCGCCCGGCAGGACGACCCGGTCCGGCGGGCGCGGGCGCTGCTGCTGCTCGCCCCGGCCTTCGGTGACGCGGCGGCCGGCACCCCGGAGGCGGTCGCCCTGATCACCGAGGCGATGCGCACGCTCGGCGCCACCGGCGACGTCGGCCGGGCCGCGGCGGCGCTGGCCTCCGACGAGGTCGACTTCTGGGGGCACATCACCTGGGAGAACGGCGTACCGGACTCCGACCTCGCCCCCCGCAACCCGAAGAGCGTGTTCGCCCTGCCCGAGCCGGACCACCTGCGGGCCGAACGTCTGCTCTCCCCGAACGACATCTAGCGGTAGTTTGTCGTCTTAGTAACCTTTCTGTGGTGTGTGGCGTTGCGTTCGGCAAGTGTTCTGTCGAGCGTTGGAGTGCCGGGTGGTTCGTGCGGTGTGTCCGCCGGCCGCGG